>JANPAK010000070.1:0-3819 GCA_031429925.1 Variovorax sp. | reverse complement strand
AGCCGACCAACCACCTGGACTTAACCACCCGCGAAGCGCTGCAGATGGCACTCAACGAATTCGAAGGGACGGTGATGCTGGTAAGCCATGATCGCGCCTTGCTCAGAAGTGTTTGTGATGAGTTCTGGCTCGTGGGTGCCGGCGCTGTCGTACCTTTTGATGGCGATCTTGATGATTATCAAAAGTACCTGCTCGATCAAGCGAAGCAACGCCGCGAAAGCCTGAGCGCAGCAACGCGCCTCAAGAAATCAGCAGCGCCTAATCCTTCAATTCACGCTGCTGACTTAGCGGCCATCAGCGCCAACGCCCAAGCAATCAGCAAAAAGACGCCCCCGGCAACGGACGAATCTGCGAGCGAGAGTGCCTTCGTGAGCAAAGAACAGCGGCAGGCTCAAGCTCGTGAGCGTGCGGTCTTGGCGGAAAAAACCAAACCCCTGAAAACCCGGTTGCAGGAATTGGAGGCCCGCATCGCCGCCTTGCAGTTGGAGCAATCACAGCTGCATGATCGCCTCGTACAAACGCTGCCTACGGCTGAATTGGTTCAAGCCAACAAGCGCCTCAGCGCTATCGTTGACGAAATTCAGGACACTGAATGGAAATGGCTGGAGTATTCCGAGCGCATTGACAGTCTTCTTGCGGCTTGACCGCATGCGGCATCTTTGCCGCGTTGAGTGTTCTACCCCCTCAAGCGGCCCGACCATCAAGCGTTGTGTAAGGCCAGGCGCGACACCTCATCGCTGGCTTCCTCGCCGCTGCGATTGGAATTGATCCGCTGCGCGTCTGCGGCAGCAATATCGCCGGTGACATAAACACCATCAAAACAGCTGGCCTCGAAATCGGTGATCGCGGGGTTGAGTTTGCGAATCGCCTCTTTCATGCCGCTCACATCTTGGTAGATCAGCGCGTCGCAACCAATGTAGTCGCGAATCTCGTCCATGGTTCGGTCGTGGGCAATGAGTTCGGTTTGCGTGGGCATGTCGATGCCATAGACGTTGGGGTAGCGCACGGGCGGCGCAGCACTGGCCAGATACACCTTGGCCGCTCCCGCATCGCGCGCCATTTGCACAATCTCTTGGCTCGTTGTTCCGCGCACTATCGAGTCGTCCACCAGTAAGACGCGGCGACCTTTGAACTCACTGCGGATCGCATTGAGCTTTTGGCGCACCGATTTCTTGCGGGCGCCATGGCCAGGCATGATGAAGGTTCGCCCAACGTAGCGATTCTTGACAAACCCCTCCCGATACGGCAACCCGAGTAACTGAGCCAGCTGCATGGCACTGGGGCGGCTAGATTCTGGAATAGGGATGACCACATCAATTTCGTCTGGCGGCACGGTAGAGATCACGCGCTTGGCCAGCGTCTCGCCCATATTCAAGCGCGCTTGGTAAACGCTGATGCCATCCATCTCGGAATCGGGGCGGGCCAGGTACACAAACTCAAAAATGCACGGCGACAACTGCGTCTTGGCAGCACAGATCGCACTATGCAATTGGCCTTGCGCATCGATGAAAACGGCTTCGCCTGGCGCCACGTTGCGCACAAAGCGATGCCCCGTTCCTTCCAGTGCGACGGATTCGCTGGCCACCATCATGGTGCCTTCTGCGCTCTTGCCCAAGCACAACGGCCGGATGCCAAACGGATCGCGAAAGGCAAGCAACCCATGCCCCGCAATGACCGCCACAACGGCATACGATCCTTTGATCCGCGAATGCACACCTCGTACGGCGGCAAACACGTCTTTGGGCTGAAGCGGCAAACCACGGGTCGTTTGCTCGAGCTCGTGAGCCAATACATTGATGAGTACCTCAGTGTCGCTCGTGGTGTTGATATGGCGATGATCGTGGTTGAACAGCTGTTCTTTCAAGACGTCCACGTTGGTCAGGTTGCCGTTGTGAACCAGCACCAAGCCGAACGGGGCATTCACATAGAAGGGTTGAGCCTCCTCTTCGCTGTCGGCGTTCCCAGCGGTCGGGTAGCGCACTTGACCTAGGCCCATGTTGCCAGGCAAGGCTCGCATGTTGCGCGTGCGAAAAACATCCCGCACCATACCTTTAGCTTTATGCATGTAAAACTTGGTGCCCAGTTGTGTGACGATACCTGCTGCATCTTGGCCGCGGTGCTGCAACAGCAACAGGGCGTCATAGATCAACTGATTCACTGGGCTGCTTGCGACAACGCCGACGATACCGCACATGTTTTACGTTTCCCTTGGTGGCTCATGGAGTTGAGCCTGGATGTATTGTCCCACTTCATTGGGAAGAATGGGCTTGAGGCCTCGCAATACGGAGGATAAAACCTGAGCAGCGATCGATTGTTTCCACCAATCTCCCTCTTTCAGGGGCGTCATGAGAATCGCCGTGGTGGCCGCCAAAAGAATGACAACACCACGGATGACCCCAAACAAGGCGCCCAGAGTGCGGTCAACCGGCCTCAAACCGGCGGTGTCGATGAGTTTTTTTGCCAACCAAGCCAATAAGCCCGCTGCGAATGCACTCGCAATAAAAGTCAGCACAAAGCCAGCCGCATAGCGCAGTGCCTCAGTCGCGCCATGCATGGGTAGCAGACCACCCACCATTGCGGCATACAACTGCGCCAGAATAAACGACGCAAACCAACCGATCACGGAGAGAACTTCGTAGACCAAACCGCGCCAAGCGCCCAGCGCCAAAGACAACAGCAGAATCCCGACAACCATCCAATCCAACGCGGCGAACTGCATGGTTTGACCTCGCGTTGAAGTCAGAGCGTCAAGATCGCGGCTGGCAAGTCCAACGCTTTGATCTTGGCTGCCGCCTTCTCCGCCTCGGCCTTCGTCGCAAATGGGCCAACGCGCACGCGATGGCGCTTGCCTTCGGAGGTTTCAGCGACCTGAGCATAGGTTTTAAGGCCGACCTTCTCTACCCTCTGTCGCACTTCTTGCGCCTTGCTCGCGTCCGCAAATGCGCCAAATTGAACGATGTAACGCTCACCCGGCGTTGCCGCACTTGCAACAGCACCGGATTGCCCCGCTGCTTTGCCTTCGAGGAGAGCCTGTGCACGCAACGCTTCGGCCTTGGCTGCAGCCGCTTGGTCTGAAGCAACTTTGTCAGCGGCGGTTTTCTCAGCCGCGGCCTTGGCTTGTGCAGCCTGCTCCTGGATGACCTTCTCGTTGGGGCTGACTGAGATCGAAGCAGATCTTGTGGTGACTGGCGCGGTGTTTGAGCCGGTTGTCACTGTACTTGCCTGAGAGGTGGAGCTACTAGCAACACCCGGCTTCACGATCTCTTCTTTGGCTTGCAGGCTGCTCTTGTCGTCAACTTTGGCGTCCGGCGCGGGCGCAGGGGGTTGCGCGGGTGCCGCAACCAGTGGCGGAAGCTTGTTCTTATCGGGAATCTCAATGGGCACGTCAACCAATAACGGGCGCGGCTGCGTGTCGAACAACAAAGGAAAGCCCACCACCGCAACCAACACCAAGACCAGTGAACCGACCAGCCGCCGCTTGGCTTGGCTGCGCATCGCTTCAACCGTCTGAACCGGTGCGTCGCGCAATGCGTTGCTCTCGTCTTGCTTGCCGAATTTGAACCATGCCATGGGTTTAACTTTGTGTCGAAGAAAGATGCTTGGCCTCAAGACGCGGTATGCCGTTCTGCAACACGCCGCCCAAGGTGTAGAACGAGCCAAACACCACGATTCTATCGGCTGCATCTGCTGCAGCCACGGCGGCATCCAGCGCCTCTTGTGGGGATGTGTAAGTGCTGCACTTGGCGTCAAGCCGCGTATTAAGCGTTTGCCAGCGGTTTTGCAGCTCTGCGGCCTTCGCTGCCCGGGCGGTGGGCAAAT
>JANPAK010000069.1:0-3809 GCA_031429925.1 Variovorax sp. | reverse complement strand
CCATCACGTTCCAAGTGTGCAGGTAAGCCTCTTCATCGGAAGGCGCAAGCCCTTGACCAAGTGTGCGCAGACCTTTTAGAAAAACATATCCAAACGTCAGCAAGGTATAGGCCAGTTCTGTTTGATTGCAGGGCAAGCCTTGGCGCTCAACATCCCAGCCATGGGCCATCAATGCTTGGTACATACTCGCCGGCTGGGTGTTCGCAGTCTTGGGCGAAACCTGGCCGTGCACGTGCTGCGGGTTGCCGCGCAAAATTAAATGTCTAATAGTGGCGTGGATCAACCGTACTTTGAGGACTTGAGCCAAGCCTTGCCCATCGTCTCCCATCAGGCCGCCCCGCAACATGACGGGGAAGATCATCGCTGCGGTTTGCCGGATACGATGCTCGGTATGTGCCTCGAGCTGACCCGCGATGTGCAAGACATCCGCCAAATTCGGAAGCACATAACACTCAGGCAAACTGGCGCAGAAAAGCAGCGTGCATGACAGGGAGCCGTCTTCGATGAAGATCGCTTCACTGCGCTCGACTTTGCGGCGATCAGCCCAATGGGGCAACACGCTGCCGGAGCGCAAGTAGGACTGCAGTTGCTGCGCGATGATGGGGTCGGTATCCACTGGGGCTTGCCAGTTTTGCAGGCTGGCATTGGTATCCCAAGTGGCGATCAAGCGATTGACGAGAGCAATGCGCTGTAGTGCACCCGCATCCAGCGCGGCGTCATCAACGGCCCACGGCCCAATGATGGCGGCGATGGCATCATCGGCCAGAGGGTCCGTTTGGCGCGAAGCAAGATCAAGAGTCGTATCGCTGACAGTGCTCATGCTCGGCCTCCTTCTCGCCATTGCCACCAAGCGGCCGCAGCGGCCAAGATGGGGATACCCATCGCAAAGAAGGCGACGGCGCGTGTCTCGATGGGATGACCCATGGCCATTTGAAAGACCGTACCGCCGGTATAAATCGCGATCGGCATGGCTGCAGCCAGCCTTGCGGGCGTGCGGAGCGACGGTAGCGATGGTGCGCGGACGAGCCGCTGTGCAATGAGCACGATAAGGAAGGAGATCAGCATCCAGCCAGCAAAGCCTTGTAGCGTTTCCCCAAACCAGCCGCCGTCTGTCTTTTGCATGATCCAGGCTTTGAGCACAAAAACAAAGTATGGGTCGGCACCCAAATCGAACGCGGTCACCAGCATGGCTGCGAGCAAGGCAGTCAGCAGTCGCTTGGGCCAACTGATGCTTGGTGGGATCGGTTGCCGCCAAAGGATCAAGTTGGCAAGAACGTAGCCAACAAAGCACAAGGCAAACCACATCAACGGGATGACCCAAGGTACATCACCGAGCCGAGGCCCCAAGACATCGGTATAGGTATAGCGACCAAAGAACCAACCACGGCTTGAACCCATTTGCTCGGCAAACCAGCCCAAGCTCAGGCCCAAGGCTGCGAAAATTGACGCATTTCGTACGCCAAGAAGTTGCGTTGCAGACCACCCGGCGCTCAGGAAAAGCGCGATCGACGCCCCCACGAGGATGACAGTTAAAGAGGAATAGGCGATGGCGGTGGCGGCCAGCAAGATCAACAGGGGGAGCCCCAAAGCCGCAACAACGGCCGAACGACGCAATAAACTCATGTTGCCTTCTTTTTGTTTGCCGCGCTGCCCGACGAGTTGGCGGTGGAGGGCATTCTACAAGTGCGGCATCTTTTCGTAGCTGCCTGAGCTTTTGTCGGTGCGTCTCGATTCGCTTGGCCCAGTCGCGGAGCGATTCACTTGGTGGGTCAGTTCCGCCCAAGCAACTGGATCGACAGCGTCGAATACTTAAGCGCGCCGCGGATGCCCTAGGCACCATCCCGCATAATTGCGCCATGCAATTGAATTGGACGATTACTCATGGCCATTTACGAACTTGACGGCGTCGCCCCCGATCTGGGAGAGGGCGTATGGGTGGCAGATTCTGCTGACGTGATGGGCAAGGTCGCTCTTGCTGAAAATGCCAGCGTGTGGTTTGGTGCGGTGGTGCGCGGCGATACCGCACACATTAGTATCGGCAAAAATTCCAACGTTCAGGACGGTAGCGTGCTGCATGCAGATGAAGGTATTCCGCTAGAGATTGGAGACGACGTGACGATCGGCCATCAAGTGATGCTGCATGGCTGCACGATTGGCGATGGCTCACTCAATGGCATTCAGTCGGTGATCTTGAACAAAGCGAAGATCGGTAAAGGCTGCTTGGTGGGCGCAGGATCGCTTGTCACCGAGGGTAAAGAGTTTCCAGATTATTCGATGATCATGGGCTCACCCGCCAAAGTGGTGCGCCAACTTGATGAAGCTACGGTGGCCAAGCTGCGGATGAGTGCGCAGCACTACGTGATGAACGCCCAGCGCTTTGCCAAGGGTTTGAAAAAGCTTGCCTGACCCCTATCTACCCTGAATGTCTGAACTTCATAAATTCATTTTCGATGGGCTGCCCGTGCGCGGCGCTATCGTGCGCTTGACCGATGCGTGGCAAGAAGTGCTCGCACGACGCGCAGCCAACACGCAAACCGGTGCCTATGCCACTCCCGTGAGTGCGCTGCTCGGCGAGATGCTCGCTGCTGGCGTACTCATGCAAAGCAACATCAAATTCAATGGCGCACTGGTGCTGCAAATCATGGGCGACGGGCCAGTGAGAGTGGCGGTGGCCGAGGTCCAAAGCGATTTATCGCTACGCGCTACGGCATCGGTGCAGGGTGAGGTAGGTGTGGGCGCGCGTCTTTCCGACATGGTTAACGTGCTCAACCTAGGCCGATGCGCCATTACGCTTGATCCCAAGGACAAGCAACCCGGCCAGCAGCCGTATCAGGGCGTGGTGCCCCTGCACGGCGACCAGCGTGAGAAGCTAGAGAAGATGAGCGACGTGCTCGAGCATTACATGCTGCAGTCTGAGCAATTGGATACACGCTTGGTACTGGCTGCAGACGACAACGTTGCCGCAGGTTTGTTGATTCAGCGCATGCCGATAGAAGGCGTTGGCAACCTGGATCAATCGCGTGAAGATGACAGTGGTCTTGATGAAGCCTTTAACCGTATTGCTTTATTCACCCAAAGTTTGAAGCGTGACGAACTGCTTGAGCTGGATGTGGATACCGTGCTGCACCGCCTTTTCTGGGAAGAAAAGCTCTTGCGCTTCGAGGCGCAAACGCCGCAGTTTGCCTGCTCCTGCTCCCGGCCGCGGGTGGCCAATATGCTGCACAGTTTGGGCGCAGATGAGGTCGAAAGCATCTTGGCCGAGCAGCAGCAAATTGAAGTCGGGTGCGATTTTTGCGGTGCGCAGTATCGCTTTGATCCGGTGGATGCGGCGCAGATTTTCACGCAGCCCCTGGATCATCCACCGAGCCCGGCGCAGCTTCAGTAGATTTGGGCGCTGCGGCTGAACCAATCAGTTTCCGAAAGAGCTGATGCTCGCAATCGGCGTCTGAGCATTTTTCGCATGACCAAGACCACTTTTTTCCCTCATTTTCGTCATTGGCATAAGTGGAATATGCGCACAATGCTATTGAATTCATAGCAATTGGGGTAGGAGTCAGTCGCGCAAGAGCTTGTTTGGCGCGCGCCAAACGCTCGTCGCCCAGCCCGTAGATCACCTCATAGGCCAAGCCTGCGTCGTGCAAATGCTTGCGAAGCAGCGCGTCTACCGGGCCGCGCACGTGAGCGCCGTCGCGTTGGATGCCGTCGGCCTCCCAAGGCATATCCAGACCGGTAAGCAGCGTGAGGTCAAAGGTCTTCTGATAACCGAGAGCCTTCGCCGTGAGGTTGGCATCTTGGAAGATGAATTCGCT
>JANPAK010000068.1:0-5926 GCA_031429925.1 Variovorax sp. | reverse complement strand
GCATTTCTTGCGTTGACAAATCCGACCCATCGAGCACGACGGCCAGCGGATTACCATAGTACGGGCGAGCGGTGAATACATCGACTTGCTTGAAGGCGCGTTGTTTCATGATGACTCCCAAAGGCTTTATGTCACTGGCAGATCGAGCACACCTTTGCTCGCAGAATATGCCAGTAAAGGCGCATACCAACGCTCAATCGCGGGATAGGCCACGCCCGCATCGCCGCTGACTGCGCGCACGGCCCACCAGCGGTGCACTTCGCAAAGGATGGGAATGTCAGCCATCGTCAGGCACTGACCGGCCATGAAGGGCTGCTGCGCCAAATGCACTTCTACGATCTCAAGGCAGCGCTGCATCTTGCGCGTGAACTCGTCGATCAGCGCGTGATTGCGCTGATCGGGTGCGGTGCGGAACCATTGCACAAAGGGCGGGCCGCTCGCGCGATTGAGCTCAGATTGCTGCCAATCCATCCAACGCTCAGCGTCAAAGCGTTGCTGCGAATTGCCCGGGTAAAGCGTGCCAGAGCCATGGTTCTCGCACAGATACCGCACGATCACATTACTCTCCCAGAGCGTGAAATCACCATCCTGTAATACGGGGATCATCGCGTTGGGATTCATCTGCCGGAACTGCGGCGTATTCACCACGCCAAAAGCGGCGCCCGCATCCAAGCGCTCGAGCGGCAGCTTCAAGTACTGCGCGGTCCACATCACCTTGCGCACATTGATCGAGCTGAGGCGGCCCCAGAGCTTCAAGGGCGCGGCCTGACTCATAGATGCGCCTTGAGCACGGCCGCCAACGCCGCCACGCCAATATTGATTTGTTCCACGCTGGCTGTGACGAAGGACAGGCGCAGGGTGTTGCGTTGTGGATGATCAGCATAAAAAGCCGCGCCCGGCACGAAAGCGACGTTGCGCTCCACCGCAAGTGGCAACAGATCAATCGAGTTCATGTGCTCGGGCAGAGTGAGCCACAGGAACATGCCGCCGGTCGGTTGATTCCACTGAATGCCTGTGCCTGCCAATTCACGCGAGAGTGCCGCGAGCATGGCTTCGCATTGCGATTTATACAGTGCGCGGATGGTGGGCACATGTCGGTCGATAAAGCCGTCTTTCAGCACCTCCGATACGATCCGCTGATTGAAGCTAGGCGTGTGCAGATCAGCGGCTTGCTTGGCTTGAAGGAGCTTGGGGTACAGCGCTTTGGGGGCAACCAAAAACCCTAAGCGCAGGCCAGGCGCGAGCGTTTTGCTGAAACTGCCCATGTAAATGCCGCCATCTGGGTTGCGCGCGGTAAGGGGTGCAGGCGGTGGCGCGTCAAACCACAAATCGCCATAAGGGTTGTCTTCAACAATCGGCAGGTCGGCTTCACGTGCGGCTTGCGAGAGCGCGGCACGGCGAGCTTCACTCATACTGCGGCCTGTGGGGTTCTGATAGTTGGGGATTACGTAGAGAAAGCGTGCATCTGTTGCTTTGCTCTTCACGTCATCAATTAGCACGCCCTCATCATCGCTTGCAATGCTCACATACTTCGGCTCCATCGGCGTGAAGGCTTGCAGCGCGCCGAGATATGCAGGCGTCTCCACCAACACCGTGGAATCTTTATCGATCAGAATTTTGGCAATCAAATCCAAAGCTTGTTGCGACCCGGTGGTGATCAGCACTTGATTTGGGTCAACCGCCCAAGGCACACCAGCTGCTGCGCTTTGCTTGGACAACTCATTCGCCACAAACTCGCGCAACGCAGGAAAACCTTCGCTTGCCGAATACTGCAGTGCAGCCTGACCGTCTTTGGCCAAAACCTCGGCGCATGCCTTCGCAAATGCCGCAATCGGAAAGGTCTTGGGCGAAGGCAGGCCTCCCGCAAAGCTGATGATGCCGGCCTTTTCCGTCACCTTCAAAATCTCTCGAATGATCGAGGGGTTCATGCGCTCTGCGCGCGCTGCCAGTGTCCAATTCATCGTCATCTCTGTTCTCCACCTTGCGGGCCGTAAAATACAACCCAAGTTACAAAATCATCGCTGAAGTTTTCGAAGCGGTGCGCCACGCCCGCCGCCACAAAGAATGCATCACCAGCTGCGCAATCAAAGCGCTGCCCGTTGATCAGGATTTGCCCTGTGCCGGCGTGGATGAAATACAGTTCATCCTGCGTGTGCGGCTGCTGCAAATCTTCACCCCTCGGCCTAAACACCTCAACACTCATCGTACCGCCTGCCATCATGGTGACGAAGGGTGCGCCTTGTGGATATTTATCAGTCGGTGCAGCGGGCAGGCGTTTTAAGGCTTGGCTGATTGATACTTTCATACGCTTTCAATCCACAATAAACAACTTCGCACCCAGCGGTGCACGCGAGCGATGCGGCTCGGCGTGATCAGCCACTTGGTAGCTCATGCCGGGCTTGAGCGTGAACACGCGCCCATCTTCTAGATCGGTGATCAGCTCGCCTTCCATGCAGAGCAGGACATGCCCTTTCACGCACCAATGATCCGACACGTAGCCCGGCGTGTATTCGACCATGCGCACGCGGATGTCGCCAAACTGCTGCGTGCGCCAGAACACGCGGCCTTCGTCTGCCGTCTTTTCCTCAGGCGGGATGTGCGCCCAATCCACGGTGTTGAATGGAATGTTTTGCATCTTCATTTGCCAGCTCCCTGCGCTATGCCCACGGGCATTTTCTTTCCCACGTACACCGTGGCAATGACAGCGATAGCAAACATCAGCGTCATCGCGTCCAGCCGCTCGCCCACCAATGGCACGGCGAACAGCAGGCTTAAAAACGGTTGAACGAGCTGAATCTGGCTCACGCGTACCGCGCCCAGAGCGAGCGCGCGGTACCACGCAAAGAAGCCGATCCACATGGAAAACAGGGCGACATAAACGAAACCGATCCAGCTCATCGTGGCAATCGCTGCGGGCTGCGCGGGCGCGAAGATCCAAGCCATCGGTAGCGTCAGCGGCAGGCTGCTGACCAGCACCCAGCAAATCACTTGCTCCGAGCCCAAGCGCGGCGTGAGCCGAGCGCCGCCGATGTAGCCGAATGCGCCTGTGGTCATGGCGATGATGAGATAGATGTTGGCAATGCCGAGGTAAATATGGCCCGTGGCCTGCCACTGTCGCCAGAGCATGAAGGCCAACACCAAGCCACTGCCAATGACAGCGCAAGCCCAGAAGCCTCGTGAAGGCCGCTGTTTGAACCAGAGTGCGCCGAGCACTGCTGTCGATAACGGTAGTAGCGCGGTCACGACTGCCCCATGCGTGCTTGGCACGTAGCGAAGCGCGAGCGCCAGAAACAACGGGAAGCCGATGATCACGCCGAATGCGGTCATGGCGACGAGCGGCCATTCGGCGCGAGTAGGGATGTTCAGTTTGCCGCGAGATTGTTGCCAGAGCAGAAAGAGGATAGAGAGCAAGCCCGCCACTGCAGCGCGGCCAAACGTGACGAACCAAGGCGAGAGCTGAGGCGCGTCAAGGCCGCCCACGGCTAGGCGCGTGAACGGTAGCGTGGCAGCAAACAAAGTCACGCCGATCAAGCCCCAAAACAGCGCTTCTTTTTCTTTCGCGGCGTTCATGCTTTGAGCATCCACACTGCCGTGAGCACCAAGACAAACGCCATCGCGCGGTTAAACCACAACAGGCGCGCGCCCTGCGCAAGCCATCCCCTCAGCGCTGCCCCCATCACGGCATAGGCCAAGTTGCTGAAAAACGCAAAGGCCATGAGCGTAGGCAAGATCACCGCGAGGCGGGGCCAAAAGTCGCTCTTGCCAGCGAGCCAGCCCGCGACCACAGATAGCGCAAACATCCAAGCCTTGATGTTGACGAACTGCAAAGCAGCGCCTTGAAAAAAGGTCACTTGCAACTTCGCTTCGTCCGCCTGTGAAAGCGTGCCACTGCCCGCCAGCTTGAACGCCAGCCACAGCAAATAAGCCACGCCCACCGCTTTGACCAACCATATCAACATCGGCGCAGCGACGAGCAGCGCCCCAAGGCCAAAGGCGCAGAGCAGCACCAGCAGCCCCCAGCCCAGCGGGACGGCGCAAACAAAGCGCATCGCACGGCGCAAACCGAGGTTCGCCGCCAAGGCCGTGGAAAGCGTGGTGTTGGGGCCTGGCGAAAAACTCATGGCCGTGCCCAAGGCAAGCAGTGCGGTGAATTCGGGCCAGGGCATCATGATCGTGTTGCGATGTTTGAGAAATGAATGTACATTAGAAAGCAATACACAAACAGTACAGATTAGCTATTCAGTTAACCATCTGTATTGCTCATGAAAGAGATACACCATGCTGATGCGCACCAGCCAACAGACGCTGACTGAGCAACTTGTCACGCGCTTTTCTGAACGAATCAAGTCGCGCCTCCTGCCTGCGGGCAGCCGTCTGCCCAGCGTGCGCGAGTGTGCGCGGCAGCAAAAAGTCAGCCCGCATACGGTCGTGGCAGCCTATGACCAACTGGTTGCGGCGGGCCTGGTCGAGGCGCGCAAGCAGCGCGGTTTTTATGTCCGCGACGTCCATGTTTTGAAGGAAAATGGACAAGAAAGCCATGCCAATACTGCGCAAGATGCTATGAAATTCGTAGCTACTGGCGTTTTGCACCAGCGCCCCCGCATCGATGCTACGGCGCTCATTCGCGGCATGTTTGCGCGCGGCGGCAGTTCCCCGGATGGCGGGCAAGCGCAGCCCGGCATGGGGGTGTTGCCGCCCGATTGGATGGAAAGCGATTTTCTCGGGCCCGCAGTGCGCAAGGTCAGTCAAGGTCGCAATTTGCTCGAAGCCAGCCTGCGCTACGGCGAGCCGCTGGGCGATGCAACACTGCGCGAAGCGCTTGAGCGCAAGCTGCGCGATATCGCCTTAGACGCGCCGGCGAACCGCATCATCACCACGCAGGGCGCCACACAAGCGCTCGACATCGTGAGCCGCACCTTGCTTAAAGCGGGGGACTACGTGATGGTGGAAGAGCCTGGTTGGGCCGTGGAGTTTGCACGACTCGATGCCCTCGGCATGCGCATCCTGCCCGTTCCGCGCGGGCCGGAGGGGCCGGATTTGAGCGTGATGGCCCGCTATTGCGAAGAGCATCGTCCCAAACTCTATGTGAGCGTGAGCGTGTTACACAACCCCACGGGCGCATGCCTATCACCTTCGAGCGCCCATCGCATCCTGCAACTAGCCGTGCAACACGATTTCCACATTGTTGAAGACGATACCTATTGCCACCTCGCGCCGCCGCACGCCACGCGTATGTCCGCGCTCGATGGCTTGCAACGCACAATTTACGTGAGCGGTTTCGCCAAAATCCTTGCGCCTAATTGGCGAGTCGGTTTCATGGCCACGCCTGAGCACCTCACCGAGCGCCTGCTCGATACCAAGCTGCTCTCCAGCCTGACCACGCCTGCGCTGCTTGAGCGGGCCTTGGCGCATTGCATCAACGAAGGGCATCTGCGCAAACACAGCGAGCGCGTCAGGGCTCGGCTGGATGCGGCACGCAGCCGAGCTGTGCGCCTCGCTTTGCAATCGGGATGCACCTTTGCTGCTGAGCCTGCGGGTTTGTTTGGTTGGGTCGAAACCGGCGTGGATACCGAGCCGCTGGCTCAGCGCATGCTGGATGATGGAATTCTTTTAGCGCCTGGCGCATTGTTCAACGCGGCTCGGCAACCCAGTACCTTGATGCGCATCAACTTTGCGACAACGCAAGAGGCCAGTTTTTGGCAGAAGTTTGTGGCTCAAAAAGAAGCCACCCATCGTTGAGCGCCATGACCAGATAGCACCAAGAGGCCGCGTACCAAAATTAGCTGCGCAACTGCCCTTCACCGAGCACCACATACTTCAGCGAAGTCAGCCCCTCTACGCCCACAGGTCCACGCGCGTGGAATTTGTCGGTGGAGATGCCGATTTCTGCGCCCAAACCGAATTCAAAGCCATCTGCAAAGCGCGT
>JANPAK010000067.1:0-25147 GCA_031429925.1 Variovorax sp. | reverse complement strand
CCGCAGTCTGCGGCCCTGCGGTAGGCATTGGCACCACGCTGCTTTTGCATTGCGATTTGGTGATTGCAGGCGACAACGCAGCTTTTTCCATGCCCTTCGTCAACCTCGGCCTTTGCCCAGAAGCGGCCAGCAGCCTGCTCGTGCCGCAAATGATGGGCTACCACCGCGCTGCGGAAGCTTTGTTGCTGGGCGAGCCCTTCATGGCTGAAGCCGCACTAGAGGTTGGCTTGGTCAACCGCGTTGTGCCGCCCTCGGAAGCCACCCGTGTGGCGATGCAATGGGCACAAAAGCTCAGTGCCAAACCGATCAGCAGCCTGATTGAAACCAAGCGCTTGCTGAAAAAAGGCAATGCCCAGCTCGTGCCTGAGCGCATGAGAGAAGAGGGCCTGAGCTTTGGCCGCATGCTGCGCGAGCCCGCTGCGAAAGAAGCCTTCTCAGCTTTCATGGAGCGTCGTACGCCTGACTTCGCCAAGGTGTAAGTTTGCCTTGAGGCGTGTCCGCGACAATAGCCACATGTCTGCCAAAAAAATAGATCTTTCCTCAGTCACGCTCGACGAGGCTTTTTGCGCCGGTGTGTGCGATATTTTTGAAACGAAGATTGTCTTTAACCAAACGCTGGGCTTGAAGATCGATGCCCTCGCGCCAATGCATTGCCAAGCGCATATCGCGATGAAGCCCGAGTTGGTGGGGCATTTTGGTTACAACCGCGTGCATGGCGGTGTCATCAGTGCCAGCCTAGATGCGATGGGGGGCGTGGCCTGCATGTGCGCGATTGGGGCGCAGCATCATGAAGAGCAATTGATCGACAGGCTCAAGCGCTTTTCCAAGCTCGGCACGATTGACCTGCGGGTGGATTATTTGCGGCCAGCGATTGGTGAGGTGTTTATTCTCAAAGCCGAAGTGCTGCGCTTGGGTTCGCGCGTGGCGACCACGCGCATGGAGTTTTGCGGCTCAGACGGCACACTCCTGTCGATTGGTACGGCTGCCTATATCGTGTCTTGACAGATCATGCGTGCTATTTATTGAATAGCAAACCATGCCTAGTTTATTGAGGAAAATTCTAAAGCCCAAAAAATCAGCGCTTTGCTAAGCCATCGAAGCAGCTCATCTCCACTATGTCCAAGATCTGGGCGTCGGTGTAGAGATCGGAGGCCTTGAGAAATTCAAGCACCGGATCGCAGGCGCGAGCATACAAGGTATAAAGCACGGCGATGGCGGGCAATGTGTTGCTGATTTGCCCGGCATTTTGTGCCGCTTCGATCCAATCGCCCAGGGTATCGGAAATCTTCATCAGTGCGTCAACGTAGGCCTTGTTCCCGACAAGGGTGGCGCGCAGGCTGGAGTTTTGGCTGGGAAGATTGGGCATGTCGCCAGAGAGTTTGAGCTGCATCATCCAGCGAGCGACAGCTTTGAGCTTATCGAGAGGTTTGGCGGCCTCATCAAGACTGCCCAACACTTGCACCGCGCGCTGCATCACGCGCACCATCGCAGCGGTGGCCAAATCCTCTTTGCTGGGGAAATGCTTGTACAGCGACGCTTTGGCCACACCTACTTCAAATGCGACTTCATCCACCGTCATCGCATCAAAGCCTTTCTCAGCTAATAAGCGATTGACCACATCAATGATCGCGACTTCGCGCGCGATCAGCATTTGCTGTTTGAAGCTGGGCTTTTTCGACTGGGCAGGTATCTTGGTCGCTGCTTTGGCGACTCGTTTGGGGCTTGTTGTGGTGACCATGCCCATTATTCTACGCAATTGTCGAAAAGCGTAGTGGTCATCTGCATTTCAGACGGAGCGATAAAGAAATGAACTTCCCAGTCGTTTTTGCTCGTTTGCGCTGTATGTCACACGATACCGGCGCAGCCTTTGCTAGTATCAGCCTATGAACGCGCTTGAGCTCACCCTGTTGTACCTGCTGGCCGCTGTGCTGGGCGTGGTGGTTTGTCGCATGCTCAAGCTTCCTGCGATGCTCGGCTATTTAGCGGTCGGGGTGATCATCGGGCCAAATGCCTTGGCGCTGGCGCAAAACTCCAGCTCGATTCGCTATCTTGCGGAGTTCGGCGTGGTGTTTCTGATGTTCGTCATTGGGTTGGAATTCAATCTGCCCAAGCTGCGCTCCATGCGAAAGCACGTGTTTGGCCTTGGACTGTTGCAGGTGGTGTTGACCATGCTGATCGCCACGATCGGTTCGTTGTCGCTCGCTTGGCTGCTACCGCAGTATTGGCAAATGAGCTGGCAAAGCGCGCTGGCGCTGGGTGGGGCCTTGGCCATGAGCAGCACCGCGATTGTGGTCAAGCTGATGCAAGAGCGCCTAGAGATGGATTCGGAGCACGGCAAGCGGGTGATGGGCGTGCTCTTGTTTCAAGATTTGGCCGTGGTGCTGCTTTTGGTGCTCGTGCCAGCGCTTGCGGCCTCGCCGGATCAGCTCGCCTCAGCCCTTGGCCTTGCCGCGCTCAAGGCAACATTTTTGATTGCGATCTTGCTCACCGGCGGCCAGAAGGTGATGCGTTGGTGGCTCACGATTGTGGCGCGGCGCAAGAGCGAAGAGCTGTTCATGCTCAATCTGCTCTTGCTCACGCTGGGTTTGTCGTACCTGACGGAGCACGCCGGTTTGTCGCTCGCACTCGGCGCTTTCATTGCGGGCATGCTGGTGTCTGAGACGGAATACAAGCATCAGGTGGAAACCGATATTCGTCCTTTCCACGATGTGTTGCTTGGTTTGTTCTTCATCACGATTGGCATGTTGCTCGATTGGCGGATTGTGCTCGAGCGCTGGCCCTTGGTGCTCTTGCTGACGCTTGTACCGGTTCTGTTCAAGCTGATCATGATCGCTGTATTGGCGCGTGTTTTGGGCGCGAGCGAGGGCACGGCGCTGCGCACGGGCCTGTATCTTGCGCAAGCGGGGGAATTCGGCTTTGTGCTCCTCACACTCTCGCAGCAATACAAACTGATCAGCAGCGAGATGCAGAGCCCGATTTTGGCCAGCATGGTGCTTTCCATGCTGGCTACGCCTTTTATGATCATGTATGCCAACCGCATCGTCCTCAAGCTAGTCAGCAGCGAATGGATGGCGCAATCACTGCAGATGACGCAGATCGCCAAGAAATCGATCGGACGCGACAAGCACGTGATCATTTGCGGCTATGGTCGCTGCGGGCAGAATTTGGCTCGCATGCTTGAGCGCGAAAACATCCCCTATATGGCGCTGGATCTGGATCCGGATCGCGTGCGTCAGGCAGCCGCAGCGGGCGATAGCGTGGTGTTTGGTGATGCCGCTCGTTTGCAAGCGCTGATGGCCTCCGGCCTAGCGCGCGCCAGTGCGGTCGTGATCACCTATCTGGATGTGCCCAGCACCATCAAAGTATTGGCCAATACCCGGGGCCACGCGCCACAAGTGCCCGTGATCGTGCGAACGCAAGACGATCACGATCTCGACAAGCTGCTCGCAGCCGGTGCGACGGAAGTGGTGCCTGAATCCATTGAGGGCAGCTTGATGCTCGCCAGCCACGCGCTGGCCTTGGTCGGCGTGCCGATGCGGCGCGTGATCCGCACGGTGCAAGATCAGCGCGATGCAAGGTACAACCTGCTGCGCGGCTATTTTCATGGGCAAGATGACGACACGGTGGACGAGCTCGATCATGAGCGCCTTCAAACCGTGACGCTGCCGCTCGCGGCGAAGACACTCAGCAAACCCTTAGAAAGCTTCGCGCTTTACGCGGTTGGCGTGCGCGTGATGAGCCTGCGCAGAAAAGATGGTCAACTGGTGACACTCGACGCCAACACCACCTTGGAAGAAGGCGACACATTGGTCTTGAACGGCAAGCCCGAGGCGCTGGCACTTGCTGAGGAAAAATTGCTGCGAGCTTAGTTTGAATGGGCAGCTCGCCGTCAATCAATAACTGATTTAGCTGAACCTCACCTCGTCAGGTTGCAAAGGTTGCTTGCAGGCGCTGCACGCGACCCGTGGCACGAACGGGCGCCCACATTGCTTGTGCGCCGGCATGATCGAACTGGGTTGCGCAAGAAGATGCTGCGCCGCCCAGCTTGACAAACAAACAATGTAGCCGAACAAATCACGGCTGGCCGGCGTGAGTCGGTAAACCTTGCGGCGGCTGTCGATCAGATCGTCTTGGCAAAGCAGCAGGCCAGACTCGACCAAATCACCTAAGCGACGCGCGAGTACGCTGCTGCCAATACCGAGAACATGCCTGAGTTGATCAAAGTAATGGCACCCAAGAAAAAGCGCGGTTACGATGAGTATCGTCCAACGATCGACGCGCAAACCCAAGCCCATTTGTGTGCTTTCCTCAGGGGTCAAGCGGGCACCTCGGGCGCGTTGCTTCGGTTGCGCTAGCAGGGTCGTATTGACGCGCAGAGAGAACGTCAGATCACTCAGTCCAGCTTTTTCGCCGCAAGCTGAGCACGCAAGCTCGGGTAAGAAGCTGTTGCCGCAGGAATGATGCGTTAGCCGACGAGGTAGTGCGAGTCGGCGGGTTCCCCATCGCCGCTCCCACGCCCACATCATGAGCACTTGGGGGTAGAGGGCCAAACCCTTTTTGGTGAGGTGATAGGCGAGTCGCTGAGGCTTTTGTTGATAGGGTCGTCGCTCAAGCAAGTTCCACTCAACCAGCACATTGAGCCTTTGCGTCAACGTATGTCGAGGTATGCCTAACCGTGACTGCCAATCGTCAAATCGACGGACGCCGAGAAAAGCATCAAGGATCAGGGCGACCGTCCACCGGTCGCCCAAGACATGAAGACCGTGATTTAAAGTGCTGCTTGCGAGAGCGTCACGAGTGCTGTCAAGATCTACGAGAGCTATAGGCAATTGAGTTGTTGACTCGCGTTAGGGTTTGATGAGGCCTGTCATGGGCGCAACTTGCTGCACCCATCGACCACCCCTGACCAAATCGATTGAAGCAAATTCGGGCCCCACGTGATTTGCCGTGAAGCTCTGCCTTGAGTAAGTCGTAAAGTCTTGGTGCGAGACGCCTTGCGCCGCCTTAGAGAATGACTCCGCCGTGAGATTGCGGCCAGCAGCCATCACACACTTGATAAACCAGTCAGTGTAAGAATAAGCATTGGCTGCATTCTCGTCCGGATCCGTATTGAAGCGTTGCTTGAATGCCGTCTGAAACTTCCGAGCATCTGCGTCCGTGCTGTCAGCGTTATGCAGCTTCCAGCCTCCGATGCCATACAAACCCTCCACGGCGTCCTTGCCCAGCGCAGCGACAATACCACTGCGTCCGGGTAACGTCGTCAGCACTTTGACATCTGTCCAGTTCAATTTCTTCACTTCAGCCATGACGCCGACCGTTTCGCGCACGACGGTCCCAGCAATAATCAAATCGACATTGGCCGCCTTCATCTTGGCCACTTGAGAAGAGAAGTCGATATCGCCAGCCTTCCAAGCCGCTTCTGCCGCAATCGTTAGATTGGCATTCTTTAACGCCGCATTGACGCCCCCTCGGACGAGGTCACCGAAAGGCCCTTCCTGATAGATGACGCCTACTCGTTTGGAATTCCAATTCTTAATGGCCCAAGACACACCGGTGCCGGTCGTGGAGTCGTAATTTTGAACGGTTGTAAACAAAAGTGGGCTGTTGCCTGAGATTCTCTGGATGATGCCCGATGCCGCCCACGGGCCAAACACCACCACGCCCGCGTCGGTTGCCGCCTTGACGGTTGCTGCGTTGGGACCAGAGCCAAACGGGTTGACAATTGCAAAGACATCGTCACTCTTGATCAGTTTTTGGACCGCGCGAACAGCCAATTGCGGTTGACTCCCATTGTCTTCGACGATTAACTTGAACCGTCTACCGTTAACGCCGCCGGCGGCATTTGCTTCATCCAATCGCATCTGCATCGCATTTCGCAACATGGGCATACCTGCCGCAACTGGGCCAGACAGATCAAGATGTGTGCCAATCACAATCTCGTTGTCTGTCACGCCACCAGACCACGCAAGCGTGGCAGTGAGTGCAAGCGAGGTTGCCAGCAGGGCACGTCGAAGGGTTGAGGGTAGTTTTGTCATAAATGTCTCCATTGGCTTTAAGGGAATAAATGAGGTTGTACAAGCTTTGTAGAAATCTGTACATGGGGAAACCCCAAACAGCGCACACTACTTTAGATACATGCTGTCGATGAGTGACGAATATTTGAGTGCAACGACCTTTCGCTTGAGTTTCATAGTGGGCGTGAGCTCCTCATCCTCGGCGCTCAACAATTCGCTGATGATTCTGAACTCCTTGATTTGCTCAACGCGAGCCAATTGTTCGTTTGCACGATTGACTTGTTTTTGAACAAGATCCACGACTTCGGTCGTGCGGGTCAGGCTGGCAAAGTTTGTATAGGGCACCTGTCTCTCTTGCGCAAACTTGGCGACGTGCTCATGATCAATCATGATGAGCGCGGAAAGGAAATGGCGTCCATCTCCAATCACGACAGCATCTGTGATGTAGGGGCTGAACTTGAGCAGACTCTCAATGTGGCTCGGAGTAATGTTCTTGCCGCCTGATGTAATGAGAATATCTTTGATTCGGTCTCGAACGCCAAGATATCCCTGTTCATTGATCTCACCACAATCTCCTGTGTGCAGCCAACCCTCTTGATCAACAGCATCTGAAGTTTTCTCAGCATCACGCCAATATCCTGCAAACACATTCGGACCGCGCACTTGAATCTCATTCTCAGCGCCAATGCGCAATTCGATCCCATCGCCTGCGATGCCTGCCCACCCGAGCTTGATTTGGCCAGTCGGCGTCGCGGTGCAGAATCCGCAAGTCTCAGTCATGCCAAACGCCTCCCGCAATTCAATTCCAACGCTCAAGAACCACTTGATGAGTTCGGCGGGCACCGGCGCAGCGCCTGTCAACGCCGTCTTGATATTCTGCAATCCTAGAAAAATTCTGATGTTGCGAAATGCGCAATACTCCAAGAGTTGATTTCCAAGATTGTTTCTTAGGGAAACCTCTTCGCCAAGTTGTTGTTCAACGCGCCGCAGTTGAGCGGTAAGAGCCTTGCCATAAACCCAACGAGCTGGTGCAATTGCATCGCGCATGAACAGATCGACTTGAGAGTAAAGTTTTTCCCAAAACCGAGGAGGAGCGAACAAGACTTGCGGCGCTACCTCTCGCAAATCGTTAAATACCGTGCTTGAGTTTTCAGGAAAGTGAACCACAAGGCCTATTGCCAAGGGATTGAAGACAGATGCCATCCGCTCTGCGATATGGCATAGCGGCAGAAAAGAGAGTGATTGGTCGCCAGGTACGGCGTTTAGATAGCTTGGCGCTTGCTTGAGTTGAAAGACGACGTTTCTGTTTGAAATCATGGCGCCTTTGGGCGCACCTGTTGTCCCGGATGTGTACACAAGAAATGCGATTTCCAATGGCATGGCGGTTGAAATTGAATCATCGAAATCGCCAGCCTTACCTCGACTCAATTCTTGGCCTTGTTCCATCAGTTCATCGAAGAACATGACTTGCGGATCAGCAAGGGATCGCAAGCCCTCTCGATCCATCACAACAATTTTTATCAGATCAGGGCAAGTTGATCGCACCATCAACACCTTCTCCAGTTGCTCTTGATCCTCGACAAACAATACCCGCGACCGCGAATGCTGCAGGATATAGGCGACTTGCTCGGGAGATGATGTTGGGTAGATTCCATTGCCGACAAAGCCCATGCACTGGGCACCCATATCGGTGTAAAGCCACTCAGGACGATTTTCTGCCAACACGCACACCACGTCGCCACGTCGCAGACCCTGATCAGCCAAAGCAAGCCCAATCGCACGCGCTTGCCTGAAGTAATCCTCCCATGTCACGGATTCCCATAGCCCGCGCCGCTTATGACGGAGCGCGCAGTGTTGAGCCCAGGCTTGAGCGCGTAGCCGAAACACCTTTTGCGGCGTATCGCAGCCTAGGAACACTAAAGAGTCGCTTGCAGCAGTCATAGTCAGCGCCAGGTTTTTCGACGTGTCCAGCGCTGAGCAGAACCGCTGAGTGTTTGAGTGTGACCAAGCCCAAGATAAGCGTCGCGCACGTCAGGCTTTGTTGCGAGTGCGGCGCATGTGTCAGCAGCAACCACTCGCCCCAGTTCCATGATGTAGCCATCATCCGCATTTGCCAGAGCGATGGCAGCGTTCTGCTCCACGACCAGAACCGCAGTGCCCGTTTCGTCCCGGATGCGGCGCACGATGGAAAAGATCTCTTTGGTCAGCAACGGTGATAAACCTAAGGAGGGCTCGTCAAGCATCAGCAGTCGAGGCTTGCTCATCAATGCGCGCCCCATTGCCAACATCTGCTGCTCGCCACCAGAAAGTAGACCGGCATGCTGGTGTTCGCGTTCCTTCAGTCGAGGGAACCATTTGTAAACACGTTCTAGGTCTTGGCGTATGGCCCCCTTGTCTTGGCGAGCGTAGGCTCCCATCGCTAGGTTGTCTCGCACACTCAAGAAGGGGAACACCTGCCGACCCTCGGGCACCAGCACTAAGCCTCGCCGACATACTTCATCGGGATCTTGTCCATGGATGTCGTGCCCGTCAAAGGCGATTTTTCCTTTGAACGGATCAATCACGCCGGCTATGGTGTTAAGCAGCGTCGTTTTACCGGCGCCGTTGGCGCCAAGCACTGCTACAACGCGAGCGTCGCGCACCTCAATGTTGACCCCCGAAATGGCAACAATCGGCCCGTACCAGGTCTCGAGGTTTCGCACTTCAAGTAGAGCGTCCATGTGTCATGCTCCGAGGTAAGCGCCGACAACCGAACTGTCGCGTTGCACTTCGAGGGGTGTGCCCATGGCCAGCAATTGCCCTTGTGCCATGCAGATGACGCGATCGGCGGCAGCGTTTACCAAAGACATATCGTGTTCGACCATCACGACGGTAATGCCCAAATCGGTGCGGATATCGTCAATCCAAAATGCTAGTTTTCGAGTTTCCTCCGGATTGAGGCCAGAGGCCGGTTCATCTAGAAAAAGCAACTTTGGCGCGGTCACTAGCGCGCGACCCAGCTCAACCACTTTGCGCACACCGTAGGGCAAGCCAGCCACGATGCTGTTACGCCAAGGCGAAAGATCTAGAAATTCAATCACCTCCTCTACCGCAGCCCGCGACGCCTCCTCCAATTGGGTCACTGCGGGCGTTCTAAATACTTGTTGCCACCAAGCCCCATGATTGAAACGATGTCGCCCCAGCAGCATGTTTTCAATTACGGTTGCAGCCTCGAACAACTCGATATTCTGAAACGTGCGCGCAATACCAAGCGTCACGATCTCGTGGCGCTTGCACAGCGTAAGCTCTTGACCTTGAAATCGAATACTTCCTGCAGTGGGATCGAATACGCGAGTGACGACATTCAGGACCGAGGTTTTTCCGGCGCCGTTTGGCCCGATGATGGCAAGCACTTCACCGGCACGCACATCAAAACTAAGTTGCTCGATAGCGCGAACACCACCGAAAGCAAGGGACAAATCACGCACCTCAAGCATGTGTGCGGTCATTTGTAGCGCTCCGACTTCATATAGCGCTTGGACCGCTTGAAGGTGTCACGCCGATACAGCGGGAAGAATTCGATCATTGCACGAAATTTCAACCACCGTCCATTGATGCCAGTTGGTTCGAAAAGCACAAAAATAGCTAGGATCAATCCAAAGACGAAGGTCTCCAAACCGAATTGATTTGCCACTTGCGGAGGCATCATCGGTTTGATGCGCGAAATTAAGGTCGGCAGTAGGCTGATCAGTGCAGCACCAAGCAGAGCACCGCGCAGACTTCCAAGCCCTCCAATCACAACCATGAGAACCAGCTCCATGGACAAAATAAGAGTGAACGCGTCCGGTGTGAGGTACTTTGTATGGTGTGCTAGCAGCGAGCCTGCCAACCCAGTCACTCCAGCGGATACTGCAAAAGCGATCACTTTGACCCGACCGACTGGAATGCCTAAAGAATATGAGGCGGTCTCAGAATCGCGTACACCTAGGAAAGCGCGTCCGATGCCCGAGCGCAACAAGTTGATCAGTGCGAGCAGCACGAGCAGCAACACAATTAAGCAGAAATAGTAGAACGACTTCGGCCCCCCTAAGGCAACGCCGAACATCTTGGGATCACTCACTGCGAGGCCAGTGAATCCTCCTGTCACCGAGGTCCAATGGCCAATCACATGTGTTGCGATCACGGAGAATGCAAGCGTAACCATTGCTAAGTACAAGCCTGAAACGCGGATGGCAGGAATGCCCAGCAAGAGACCGAGCATCGCGCAAAGCAAGCCAGATAAAGGGAGTGAGACCAATAAGGGAACGCCTTGAGACAGCATCCAAGCATGTGCGTAAGCACCGACTGCTAAAAATGCGGCGTGTCCCAGGGAAACTTGGCCTGTGTAGCCCGTCAGTACCATCAGCCCTAAACTTGCAATACACAAGATAAACACGTACGCTAGCTCGCCCACGATGTACTTGGATGCCACCCAAGGCATCGCTAAAAGAATAATCATCAGTAGGCCGTAAGCGATCCGCTCATCGGTGTGGCGGAGCAACGCAAAACCATCGCTATATCGAGTGTTGTAGTCAAAACGCACGCTGTACTCGACTCCTAAACCCGCTTGCCGTGTGCTTCACCGAGTAGGCCATGCGGGCGAACCATTAGCACGGCAATCAGTACGACGTACGCAACGACGTCTTTCGATCCGTCTGGAAGATACACGCCCGCATACTGTTCGATCAAGCCGATCAGCAGACCGCCAACGATCGCGCCAGCGATACTTCCAAAACCTCCAAGAACAAGTGCAGCTAAGGCCTTCAGAACGACAAACCATAGCGTGACGTCGACGAGAGTGATCGGTGCCAACAGCACCCCGGCGATAGCGGCAGTCGCACCAGCCAAAGCCCAGACCAACGAGTTCACACGCTTAACGCGTACCCCCGTCAGATAGGCGGCAAGTTGGTTCTGGGAGGCTGCCTGCATGGCGATGCCAAGGCGCGTTCCACGAAAAAACAGCAAGAGCAGGGCGGTGACAGCCAAAGACATGCCCACGATGACGAGTTGAAGATTCGCGATCACGATACCGCCGACCTGAGTGGTTTGACCCGTCCATGGTGTCGCATAGTTTCGCGACTCTGATCCAAAACCCATGCTGAGCAATCCGCGCAACATGAATGCTAACGCGATGGTCAGCATCACCCCTGCAAACTGCGGCTGTCCCGCAATCCGGCGGATGATGACAGCGTCAATCCCATAGGCCAATGCCGCTGCTATCGCCACCGTCGCAAGCAATGCCCACCAAAATGGCAAGCCCACGATAGTGATCAAGCCCCATGCGGTAAATGCTGATAAGGCCAATAAATCGCCATGTGCAAAATTGAGAACTTCTGTTGCTTTGTATGTGAGCACCAGCCCAAGCGCCACAAGTGCATAGATGGCACCCACCGCGACCCCGTTGATGGTCAACTGAGCAAAGACTTGTAGCGAAGTGTTCATAAGCTTAGCTTCCCAGCCGCTCGATAACCATGGCGCTGGCGACACCTGCGGCGCCGCAGATCGAAACGCAACCATAGCGACCGCCTGAACGTTCTAACTCGTCGAGCAAAACGCTAATGAGCGCCGCCCCAGTTGCGCCCATGGCGTGCCCGATAGCAATTGCACCGCCATTCACGTTGACTTTATCGTGGCCTACGCGCATGTCTTCGATAAAGTGCAACGCCATAGCTGCAAAACCTTCGTTGATTTCAAACAGGTCGATGTCACAGACCTGGAGTTTGGCGCGATCCAGCGCCAGCCTGGCTGCGTCTACTGTTCCAGTGAGTGCCAACATTCGGTCTGAGCCGGTATCTGCGAAACCCAATATCCTTGCTCGTGGCTTCAAGCCAGCCCTCGCAACAGCGCTTGCGGAGCCAACCAATACCACCGCAGCCGCGTCAGCCAGCGCGGGAGAGTTGCCGGCGTGGTGGACGTGTTCAATCGCAGCGAGTCCATAGCGCCGACACAACTGAGCATCCCAACTATCAGCGCCTCCTTTTGCACCCCATTGGGCAAAGGCTGGCTGCATCGTGCTCAAAGACTGAGCGGTCGTGTTATGGCGGATGTTCTCGTCGTGATCCAACAACATATGCCCTGCGCCATCAGTGACTGAGATCATGGAGTGAGCTGAGCTTCGGCTTGTGGCGGCAGCTGCGCGTTGTTGCGACGATGCTGCATAAGCGTCGAGCGCACTGCGACTGTAGCCACGCTGGGTCGCAAGCGCATCCGCGGCAATGCCAATCGGTACAAGATGTGCCAAAACTTGAAGATCGGGATCGTGCGTCAGTGGGCCTTGGTCTGCACCCATCGGCACACGAGACATCATTTCAATGCCGCCGCCAACGGCGAGAACGTCCCCATAGGCAGCTTGCAGGGCCGCAAAGTTGGTGGCAGACAGACCGGATGCGCAATAGCGGTTTAGAGTGACGGCGGATATTGAATCGCTCCAGTTCGCTAATGGCAATGCCAGCGCGCCGACGTTCGTGCCTTGGTCACCGGTTTGTGACACGCATCCGAAAACTGCATCGTTGATCAGGCGTGTGTCCAAGCTATGGCGCTCGGTAAGCGCACTTAAGGTCTGCGCCAACAACACAGCAGGCTTGACTGTCTTGAGACGTCCCTTGTCGTTGCCTTTCCCTCGGGGCGTTCGCACCGCATCGACGATCAATACTTCGTTCATGTGCGCGCTTCCGTTTTTCGTCTGGCGCTATTCGCCTCGTTCGACAACGAAACTCACGACGGTTGCGCACGAGCCGCCGATGTTCAGCGTTTGGATGCGCTCCGCGCCTTCAATTTGACATTCGCCAGCGCGACCGGTGACCTGCTTGGCAGCATCTAGTAGCATACGTGTCCCCGTGGCGCCCACTGGGTGGCCGCAGCCAATCAGGCCGCCACTCATGTTGATCGGGCAAGTGCCTCCGCGCTCAATGCGTCCGTCTTCTATGGCTTGCCAGCTCTGACCCGGCGGGGTTAGGCCGAGGTGATCAATGGCCATGTACTCGGTGGTGGTAAAGCAGTCATGCGTCTCAACCCCACTCATCGCTTCAATGCCGTTGACCCCAGCGCGTTTCCAAGCCGCCTCGATGGTCTGGCGCACATGCGGGAAGATGTAGGTATCGCTTCGGCTGCGCTCGAGCTTATCTTTGAGCTTGAGGCCTGCATTGCGATGACCCCAACCGGCGATGCGCGGCAACTCATTGATGGTCAAACCGTGCTTCTTTGCATGGGCATGCGCAAATCGCGCTGAAGACAGCACAACCGCACAAGCTCCATCCGTGATCTGGCCGCAGTCTTGCCGCCGAGTGCCGGGCTCGATGATCGGATTGGCCTCGTCATCGTCCGTGAAACTCAGTGGATCAAATTGCCACTTACGAGTTTGTGCCAGTGGATTGTTTTTGGCATGACTGTAGTTGAGTTCAGCAATTCGATTGAGGTGCCGACGGTCAAGTCCGTAACGCTCTTGGTACTCTTGCGCGAGCAACCCAAAGGCTGCTGGCCACATGAATTTGCATTCGATATCCTCATGCCCTTGCCATGCGGCCGAGTTTTGATTCTGCGATGCGATGTCCCCTGGCACATTCTTGAACTCTTCTACGCCTAGCACCAATACGCAATCGTAGCGCCCAGCTTCGATTTCAGCCATTGCGGAGAGTACGCCAAGAGAGGAAGATGCGCACGCGCCCTCATGCCTCATCGCAGGAACTCCCCAAAGTTCAGGGACCACCTGCGAAACCATTGCTCCCAAATGCGCTTGCTGTCGCTGCAGTTCACCAAAAGCATTCCCGACATGGATACTGTCGATCGAGTCTGCACTCAATGCGCATTCGGCCAAAGTCTCAAGCGTTGCTTCACGCATGATGTCGGAGATGTCTTGGCCTTGGCGTGACCAAACCTTGGCAAAATCTGTTTGGTACCCACCTAGTATGAAAACTGGTTCACTCATAAAAGCTCCTTCAAATCTGTTGGATTGAATTGGCAGACCGACCCAACCCAATCATCCGTTGCATCGCTTGCGCATACTCTCTCGATAGACGCTCCACCACCTCTGAAGTCGACTCAATCGCTTTGATCGATCCGAGCCCTTGGCCTGCGGCCCAGACGTCCATCCACTTCTTGCCAGCGAATGATTGGTTGCTGTCGTACCGTCGACCGGGGGCGTCAGGCATATTGTCTGGATCTAAACCGTTGGCGCGTAGTGATGGCTTGAGCCAGCTCGCAGGAGTACCCGTGACGCCAGCACTGACCACTAAATCATCGGCAGTACAGCCAACGATCATATTTTTGTAGTCAGATGGGGCCATGCTTTCAGTCGTTGGTATGAAGCGGGTGCCCATATAAACGAGGTCAGCGCCGCTGGCAATAGCGCCAGCAACGCCCCAACCGTCGCTGATTCCGCCGCCGACAATCACATAGCCATCGAAGAACTCGCGCACCGCGCTCACAAACGCGAAGGGCGAAAGAAATCCCGTGTGACCACCCGCGCCAGCACAGACGCAGGCCAAACCGTCGGCGCCTGCGGCGACCGCCTTCTTTGCGAGAGCGAGACTGATGACGTCTGCAAACACCAAGCCGCCATAACTGTGGACGACTTCAATTGCGGGCTTTGGGCTGCCAAGCGCCGTAACGACCACGGGTGGCTTGTATTTCGCAACCAGTGCAAGGTCCTCTGCCAAGCGTGTATTTGAGGAGTGCGTCACGAGGTTGGCGCACCAAGGTCCGATCGTGCACGTGGGCTGCAGATCCTGCGCGTGGGCGAGCCCCTCAGTAATCTGCTTCATCCAAACCTCGAGCACTGCAATGGGCCGAGCGTTAGGCGTGGGGAAGGCACCGATGATCCCACTTTTGCAGGCAGCAATGACTAATTCTGGACCAGAGATAAGAAACATGGGCGCTGCTACCACAGGCAAGCGCAATGCGAATGGGAGGGTCAAAGCGGTCATCACCGAAACTACTCAGAAGCCTTGAAGCCGGAGATCTTGACGGCCTCCGCCCACCGCCTAGACTCGGCTTGAGCAAATCGACTGAACTCCTCCGGTGTGGAGGGCAACGGCTCAAAACCCACCGATGCCCATTTCTCACGAATCTCAGCGGTACGCAAAGCTTTCACAAACTCAGCGTTCAGACGCGCAATGATGGCATCGGGTGTCCCTGCTGGCGCAGCGATTGCTGACCAAATGTAGATGTCAAGCTCAGGGTACCCCTGCTCGCGGAAGGTTGCTGTGTTCGGGGCAAGAGGAGAGCGTTGCGGAGAAGTGATGGCAAGCAGCTTGACCTTGCCAGAATCAACGTGCGGCTTCACGGATAGGAGTGTCACAAAAGCCGCGTTAACTTGTCCCCCCACAAGATTTTGTACCGCAGGAGGCGTGCCGTTGAACGGCACGTGAATCATGTCAATACCTGCGCGCTGATTGAGAATGACGCCTGCAAAATGGGAGGAGTTTCCAGCAGTGAATGAGGCAAACGAGACTTTGCCGGGATTGGCTTTTGTCCAGGCAACAAATTCGGCCAGATTGTTCGCGGGGACGCTGGCGTTGACAGCCATCACAAGGGCGGCGCCGAGGAAGTTGGTAACTGGCTTGAAGCTCTTGTCCGGGTCATAGGGCAGCTTGGAGAATGTGTGCGGATTGATCGTGAACATGCTGGTGTTCGCGAGCAGTAAGGTGTAGCCATCGGGCGGTGCCTGCATCACCGCTTGGGCAGCGACAATGCCAGAACCTCCTGGCTTAGCATCAACGATGATCGCTTGACCTGTGTTTTGCTTGAACACTTCAGCGACTTGTCGCAATGATGTGTCTAACGTATTGCCAGCGGCAAAGGGCACCACCACGCGGATCGGTTTGTCGGGAAAGCTTGCCTGTGCAAACACGCTGCTTCCGCTTTGGATCATAGGTACGCTGGCGAGGAGCTGAAGGAGATTACGGCGATACATATCTAGACTTTCAAAATAAGGAATTCAACAACGTCGCCAAACGAGCGGGCTGCTCTAAGGGCGTCATATGAGCTGCGGACTCAATCCATTCAAGCTTGGCGTGCGGTATCAGAGAAGCCAGCTCTTCCGATGCGTCAGGGGGTACCACCAAATCGCTTCGAGAACTCACGACCAATGTTGTCGCTTGAATGGTTGTTGAGAGTTTGCGGTGGTCTTTCCTTCCCATGGCCGCACGAACTTGTCGGATTGCTACCTGATCGCCCACCTCGCGCATCATCGACAAAAGGTCTGACATCATCGACTCATCGGTGCGATTCACCTCCTGAGTGCTAAACGCTGCCACGCCTTGGATCACTTTCTCAAAGTCACGTTCGAAAGCTCGAATGGTTTTCTCTCGGGTCACCATGCCTTCCGCCGTTTCCGGTCTTGCAGAGGTGTTGACCAAGGCAAGGGCCCATGAGTCGGCTGGTCGTTTTGCAAACTCGGATGATTCGATGAGATCGAGGGCGACATATCCACCCATTGAAAATCCGCATACGACCAGACGCTGATGCTGAGGGACATCAGCCACTAACGCAAGAGCGTCGTATGCCATCTCGGAAATACTCGACTGTTGCGTCACATCGGCAACACGAATGTCCACAGAATCATGGATGAATGGAATCATCCGATTCCATACGCGCGACGTGTTGAGCATGCCGGGAATCAGCAGAAGCACTGCACGCATCGTTGGGTTGTCGATCGAGCTCATACGGTCTCCGGCAAGGCCAAAGCCTTGGCTTGATCGCGCAAGACTCGCTTGAGCACCTTACCGACAGGGTTGCGCGGCAAGGCTTGAATGGTCAGAAGATACTCGGGCAGTTTGTAAACAGCGATGCGTTGCTCATCACGAAGATAGGCATTGAGCTCTTCCAGTGTAGGCGCCCTCGGGCCGGATGGAGCGACGCACACACACAACTTTTCCCCAAGGATAGAGTCAGGCACGCCCACGACCGCCACTTCGCGAACGCCAGGACAACCCGCAAGCAGCCCTTCAATTTCTTCGCTGGAAATATTCATTCCGCCCCGAATAACTAAATCCTTGGATCGCCCAACGTAGCGGTAATACTGAAGTCGCTCTCCCGCAATCTCAAAAAGATCGCCGCTCTTGTAAAACCCTTGTTCATCAAAAGCACGCTGGGTGAGTTCGGGCGCCTTATAGTAGCCACTGAAGACGGTCGGTCCACTGAAACGCAACTCGCCGGGTTCGTCTGCATGGCAAATGTCCTCGCCAGTTTCGATGCTCACTAAGCGTGTTTTTATTTTCCGAGTGGTCGACACAGACCAACTGAATGTGTCGATGCCAGCTCGTGGAAAGAATTGCGCGCGCAGCGTGGGGTTCGGAATATCGATATCGTTGCCAGACAACGCAGCGCCCTCGTTAGAGCCAAAGTAGTTAACTATTTGCACGCCATACTTCTCTGCAAAGCCGCGTACCATCCATTCGGAAAGTGGTGCTGCACCAGATCCAATTCGCGACAGGCGTTTGAAATCGATGCCGTCGATTAAGGCCTCATTTTGCAGCAACATGTTGAGTACTGCGGGCGGACAAACGGTGTAATCGATGCGTTCTTTGCGAAGCTGCTGCAGGAAGACATCGAGATTGAACGGGTGGTGCTGCACGACCGTGCCACCCAACACCAACCATCCTGCGAAAGCAGTCGACAGTCCGGCCATATTGACGAATGGAAATGGGTTCAGCAAACGTGCGTGCCGTGGCAATACTCCAGCTTCAATGATGCTAGGTGCAATGATCAACCATTCGTTGTGACTGCGTGGCACGCCCTTGGGCTGTGCCTCGGTCCCCGAAGTCCAGCAAATGGTAAAAACGTCATTCGCTGTGACCGCGGCCACCTTTTCGGCATGATGCAAGCGCGAGAGTTGCGCCTCGGTGAGTGGTGCGGCTGCATACTTCGCTAGGTCGATCGTATCCAAGGGCAATCCCTGTCCCGAAGAAAACACGGTTTTCAGGGAGGGTTGCGCACTGCGCAATTCACAGAACATCTGAGCAGCAGCGTGTGCATGCAGGGAAGAGCCGATCCGCGAGAATGTGACCGCTGCGACTGCGCTGGTTTGAGTGATGATATGGCCGAGTTCATGTTCGCGATACTGCACAGGCACCGGTGTTACGACAATGCCTAGCCTTGCGCACGCTAGGTACACCACAAACTGTTCCACGCAATTGGGCAGCATTACCACCACAATGTCATCTCGATTAATGTTGTTGTCGATCAGCATGTAACTGAAACGATCAACCGCTGCGCTTAGCTCGGCCCAATTCAAACGCTGTGGCGAGCCGTGTGCAAAGTCGCTCCGATTGGGGGCATCTACAACAGCCTCATTCCCGCCAAACTCCCGTACATTTTTAACAAAATGATCCCAAAGAGTCACGCCACCCCACCAACCTCGGGCCGTGTAGTTGTCGATCGTGGATTGGGGTACAAGCACCATAGACTACTTCCAGCGGTCGAGCGTTTTTTGACTGACGAAGGTCGCGTGGAACCCGCTGGGCACGCGCCTAGGCAAGATGATCCGAGCAATTGGACCTTCGGCGAGGCGCGCGCCGCGGCAGTCAAACACTTGGATTTCTGAGCGAGCTTCGGAGGGATTCCAAACAGGAGTGACTAAGTAGCCATCATCTTCAGACTGACTGTTGTCGCGAGGCGCAAAACCTGGCTCGTTATAAAAGAACTGAGGGCCGGCGCTATACGCCACATAACCGCCCGTGGTCAGATCATATTTCACGAGGCCTGGGAAACGGGGCTCTTCTTTCCCCCCCTGCGGAAAAACGATGTTGTAAGAGTAACGGTTCTTGCGACCTTGATACGCACTATTGATCACGGGAAACTCCGTGTTGAGCACATCATCAAGCACCCGTTCGGAGGTTAAACCTGTTCGCAAGTTAAATCGCCACTCGTAAAGATGGAAATCCCTTTGGCGTTGGTTGATCGTCTGCTCTAACCGGCGGGCATCAAGCTCTCCGCTTGCGTTGGTGTGGACACGATAGGGTGTTCCCACCATCACAACCTCGTCGCCTTCTTCCCACGCATTGACCACGTGCAACATGTAACTTGGCTTAGCTGCGAACCAACGAATATCTTTTGCAGAGCCGTATCTTGGCAACACTGCAAAGCGCGATGGCTGATCCGCGTGGAAGCGCACTTTGTATCGATTAGCCTTGAGTGCATCTTCGTCTGGCCATAAGGGGAAATCATGGAGAACGGTGTAGTTTTCCGTGATTGCCATGTCGTGCGGCAACCGGGGGCCGGGAAGTGGAATCTCGGTTTTGTGCTTTAGTTTGCGATCAGGCCCAATCACGCCGTACTCCATGAAGGGAGCGGTCAGGCTGTAATCAAAAAATAGTAACTCGCCAGTGTGCTCGTCAGGCCTTGAATGCGCTGAGATCTTTGAAAACGCGCCGTCAAAATCAGAAGGGCCAAGAGTATCCAATGTGTAAGGGTCTAGCGCGTACGGCATGCCTGCGCGGTACCACATCGTGATCAGTCGGCCGGCGTGATACTTCACGTCAGTATTCGCGGTGTTTTTTTGCGGTTCATCTTCACGATCCACCCGCATGGGTTCCTTGATACCCTTCCAAAGTGTGCCACCTGCGGCGCGCTCTTCTGCAAGGGCTCGTGTTTGCACCCATCGATTCTTGTAGGTTACATGGCCATTTTTGAAATGAACAGCGTGTACCATGCCGTCGCCATCGAAAGCGTGATAGCGCCAATCCGGCGGGAAGTAGGGGTTGGGGCCGTTTCGCGCATACAAGCCATTCAAGTCCTTGGGCACTTCACCGATCACGGGCATATCATCGAAGACATCCTCGGTCTCAACAGGTGCATTATTCCCGTTCAGGGCAGGAATCTCATGAACAGGTAGGTCGATGATCTTCATGGCTAGTGCTGGCTTGGCGAGGTTTGAGAGAGTGCGAGGCGATCACTCGCAATCCAACAGGCGTGAAAACCGGTTGGAAGCCGATGGGGTAGCTCGACCTGAGTGATTGGTCCTATCGCTAGGTTCTTTGCATCAAAGATATCGAGCGTCTGTCGCTTGAGCGCGTCGTTCCATTGAAAGGTCACGACGTAGCCGTGATCCTCAGTCTGCGATGCGTCAGCCTGCGCAAACCACGGCTCGGAGTACCAGCTGTGTGCCGCATCATCAGACCATCCACCCAAATCCGCACCTGTTTCAAGGTCAAACTTTCGCACACCGGTCCATTGCAAGGTGACGGTCTCCGAGTGATCGACCAAATAGCCAAAACGCGTCTTACGGCCAGTCATTCGTGCGTTGTAGGTGGGAAACTCTGCGTTGTGTTTTCCGTTCAGGACGTGCTCTGCAGTCTCGCCGGTCTTCAAGTTCATTTTCCAAACCCACAAGCGGGCGTGCATCGCAAGCTCTGCAACGTCTTTGGCAGTTCGTTTCGCGTCAATGTGCCCTTGTTCGTCGAGCACAGGCATGTAGCGGCAACCCACCATGATCAGCCAATCTCCATCCTCCCAAGCGTTAACGACGTGATAGAGGTAGCAAGGGGTGAAGTTGAACCAACGGATGCTGTCGCTGGCACCAAAACGCGGAATCACACCGAAGCGACTGTGCATCTCCGGATAGAACTCAATTTTGTGTCGTCCCAAAGCCATCGCATCATGGTTGTGGAAAAGCGGCAGATCATGCAGGACGGAATAATGCTCTGTTACCGCCATGTCGTGTGGCAAACGCGGCCCTGGAAGATCAATCGGTACATAGTGCTTGAGCGCTCCATCCGCGCCTACAACGCCGTAATGCATGTAGGGCGCATCGTTGCCATAGTCGAAGAACATCATTTCTTCGCTGATCTCATCCACCTTGGCGTGCGCCGAAATCTTTCCACCGCTGTTGGCAATGGCCTGTGATTTGCCTAGGGTCTTGAGGTTGATAGGGTCAATCTCATAGGCATCGCCCGACATGTACCACAGCGCGAGTGCGCGGCCGCGATGGCCCACGAGATCTGTATTCGCGGTGTCCTTGAGTCGTTTGTCGGATCGTCCCTTGAGGGTTTCGCGAATGCCGTAATGGGTCGACTGACCTGCGGCATCCTCTTCAACAAATCCGTCGGTTTGAACCCAGCGATTGCGATAGGTGAGTTGTCCCTTGTCAAAGTGTGCCGCGTGCACCATGCCATCGCCATCAAAGGGGTGGTAACGACCATTCGGTTCATAACGCGCATTGGGGCCTGCGCGCAGATAAACGCCGTTGAGATCTTGAGGAATAGTACCTTTGATCAGCTTTAGGCCCTGTAAATCAAACTCTTGAGCGATCGGCGCGAAAACGCCGGTAAGCAATGGGCCGTAATCTTCACCAAAAGGTGCCAAATTGTCTGGAGCGATGCGTGCGTTCATGAAAATACTCCTTCGAAAACTCATACAGAGTCGCTCGGCACAGGCCGACGCGACTGCGAGATGCAAAACCGGCTGGCCACAAAAGCCATCTGGGTGAGGGCCGCGTTACCGGCGGGATTCAGGCCGGTCACGTGGTAGTCGCTGTAGGCGGCGGCAAAGTTCAGTGGCATAGCGCCAGTTAGATTGATGGTCAATTGCGCACCTGCTTTTGCATACGCCGCCTCAGCTTCACATATGAAGTCTTCCTTGGTGGAATACAGAAATGCCGTCAGGCCACCGAACTGCTTCACGTCTTGCGTGGCTTGTTGCAAGGCATCTTCTGCATCGTCACAAGCGATCACAAAACTGATGGGGCCAAACTGCTCTTGGCCGTAAACATCCCGCTGCTGCTTGCTTACTTTCAGCATCAGCGGCGTGCGGGTGCGCGCTGCCGGGAAGTCTGGATGTGGATAGGGCGTCGAGCGAAGAAGAATCTCAGTATCGGCGCCATGCGCAGTCTCAAAGACTTGCTCTAAATGCGATATCAATGCCACTGTTTGTTCAGACTGAATGGTCGCCAAAATCATGGCAGCTTTGTGTGGTTCCGCAGTCAGAGTGGCCACTGCATCGGCCAGTCGGCGGGCCACTTCGTTGAAAGAGACTTGCCCAGTCGGGGTTTTGACGCCTTTGGCGGGTATGTAGATGTTTTGTGGGCTGGTACACATCTGCGCGCTGAACATGCACATCGTGGTGGCAAGGCTGCGCAGCACCGCATCCAGATCATCGGTAGATTCAATCACCACCGTGTTGCATCCCGCGGTTTCGGTGAAGCACAGCGCAGGGTAAGCATTTTCTTCGACCCATTGGCCAAACTTAACGCTGCCGGTGAAATCGACAATCGCCGTTTTCGGGTGCTTAACCAACACCTTTCCAATGGGCTCTTGAGGGGTGTCCAGCGCGAGGGTGACCAAGTTCGGATCGAACCCGGCTTCAAGGAGGACCTTGCGAAAAACGCGCACCGTCATCGCCATCGGCAAAATCGTGGCCGGATGCGGCTTGACGATCACCGCATTGCCCGTCGCAAGACTGGCCATCATGGATGGCCACGCGTTCCAAGTCGGAAAACTTGCACACGCAAAGCACACAGCCACGCCACGCGGAATCAATCGGTAGGTTTTGTCTAAAGCGATTTGTGAAGACCCAAACCGCCGCTCCCAGCGTGCGTTTGGCGTCACATCATGCATTGCCTGATGGGCATAAACCAAGGCCTCAATGCCACGATCCAGGGCGTTCACGCCCGAGCCAGCGTAGGCCATGTTGTAGCTCTGCCCCGCCGTGTGCATCACCGCATGAACGATCTCAAACAGATGCGCACGATAGATCGTGTCGAGCACCTCCATCAAGACACCAATTCTGTTGTCGATGGAGGTGGCGGCCCAATTCGGGATGGCCAGCTCTGCCGAGGTAAAGAGTTCATCTACGTCGGCTTGGGGATAATGAATGCCAAGGGGTTGCTGGGTATATGGTGAGATCTCTGCACCCAGTTCTCCAATTTTGCCGGGTTGATCCAATGCAAAGCGGTTGCCCAATTGCGCTTGGTGGCTGGCCAGTGCAGATGCCTGAGCAGTTGTCGCATCGGGGTATTTGCTGGGCATTTCCGGAAACGGGCTCCAGCAATGGCGCAACTCGCAGGCCTTTTGCGCGAGCTCAAAACGAGCGCGATGCTTTTCAAACCAGCTCATGGCTCGCCACCTTCGCTCATTGGTTGGCGAGACCAGATCAAACCGTGATGCCGAGCGACCTCCGTGCCGGGCACGCGATCTGATGCCGAGAGAGTCAGATTGCCGTCGACCGAAAAAGCCATGTTGCGCACCTGCTGTGTGCCTACAAAATTGGGATTGAGCGCGTGCGTCACGGTGTGCACTACCTGCTGGTGGTCGCCAATGATCCGAATGGTGTAGCGCCCGGCATACTGAAAGAAACTCTCAAAGGCCGCCAATCGCTCTGTTTGAGGAGCACTTCGCACACTCTCGCTGGACAAAACAGCTCGCCCCGTACGCGCAATGCACGCGTTCATCCACCCATCGTTGGCATACAAGATCAAGCCCGTGGCATCTGCGCCAAAAGGTAAGGTTTCGGCGCGGCCATCGCTATAGCTGATCGCCCAGCGCACCAAGTGCCATGTGCCCAAAAGAGGATTGCTAAGCGAGTTCAATGCCGTCTCCGAAAGCAACATCGCTTTCTTAATTGAACTTAGGTTAACAAAAGAAAGTCTGTTCCGCAATAGGTTTTTGGAGCCTAACCGGACTGTTTTGACTAGGGGAAACCCGCGAGTTGGTGGTTGGCTTTATCCGGCACCGTTTAACTCAGCTCGGTTAAGAGATTATGTTGCATCAGTGTTGTCGCAATGAGGTTGGAGTAGCTGCTCGATCAATAACCCAATTGCCAAAACTCCTTACTGCTGGCCATCGGCGTTCTGCATCCGTGGCCAATGCCTTGAGAACTCAGCTCCAGCAAGGACGGAAGACAAGAAAAACAAGCCTAAACTCAAAAGTAGATTCGGCTATTAGCGTCAGACTTTTCTCACTCAGCCTTCATTGACACACTCTAGAGACAACGAGTCTCGGAACACGGTTGTTCGCATGCCGCGGTCGGTACCAACCGCTGGTTATTGGGGGCAATACAGCTACCTCGCGTGGCAAAATCTATCGTTATACTGGTGGACCGGGGCCACGGATGGGGAATCCGCCTATGCCTGATACATCACCATTGGCTAAAATTTGCCAAGTGCCAAACAAGCGTGCTTATGCAATTCAACCCAAATCGCCAATTGCTCCAATGCCTTCTGGCGGTTTCGCTCTGGGCTAGCCTAGGCACCGCCCACGCCCAGTTCTTTGCATGCGAGAAGCTTGACGCCGATCAGCAAACCCAGGCTGACTACTGCGCGACGCATGTCAGTTGCCGCATCGCACTCGCCATTTTCAAGACATGCGCAGACGTGAAGGACTATGTCAAACGTTTCTACGACTCCGATAAGTCCAGAGCCATCGGCTCATCCAGCGATGGCCTTAGCGAGCAGGAACGTGTGGACGCGATGGCGCCAGCCGACCGAGAGGCGGGTTACCAGCGCTGCCTGTCGGCCAACGTGCAGGACGTGTGCTGGGATCGCTATGCCACCACTGAGATGCGGCGCCAGAAGGCACAGACCGAAAGGGATGCTGCCGACAAGGCGCGCAGCACCAGTGATCGCTTCGCTGCAGATAAGGCGCGGCAGCAACGGCTGACGCTGGCGGTGCGTGAGGAGTCCATCATGCGGCGGCTTCAGGCTGAGTGCTCACCAACGACCGCGACGTCCTACGGTTGCCGGCTGGTCGTCAACGAAGCCGACCTGATTGGCAAACAGGCGGCTGCTCTCAATGCAGACCCCGAAGCCATGAAATGGGTGCAACCCTTGACCGTGCAGAGCCCGCAGGTAGCCAAACCCTATTCAGACGCGATTGATCAGTACCTCGCCAAAATCTATCCCGACAGATCGACCCCGGCTCCAACGACTACTGCCGCGACTTCAGCTATCCCGCAGCCCCTTGGCGCGTCAGTCACGCTGGGCAATTTGTCACCCGCAAGCTCTGCAGCCGCCGCAGCGCAGCTTCCCGTTGCAACGCCACGCCCGGCTGCCACCGTAGCCCTGCGCCGAGGCAGTACGGGCGAAGCAAGCCAGCTCTTCAGCGAAGCCATCACCACCCAGCAGCAACTCGGTCGCGAAGCCTTGGCTGGCCCCGGCAACGAGAACCCGCAGGTGGCGGCACTCA
>JANPAK010000066.1:0-2049 GCA_031429925.1 Variovorax sp. | reverse complement strand
GATCACGCCGCGTGTTGGCCGGACGCCGGCCACGATGCGAACGCTGGACATGCAACGACACGCGGTGCGGAACGCCGAAGGTTCGTGCCTGATCAGCTTCGGCGACACGCGCGTGCTGTGTGCGGCATCCGTCGAAGACGGCGTTCCCGGATGGCGTCGCGGGAAGGGGCAGGGGTGGCTTACGGCGGAGTATGCGATGCTTCCGCGCGCGACGCGCACACGCACGAATCGCGAGCGTCAACAGGTTGGTGGCCGCACACAGGAAATCCAACGCCTGATCGGCCGAAGCGTGCGCGCCATGCTCAATGATTTTGCGTTTGGGGAGTTCACCATCAAGTTGGATTGCGATGTGCTCGAAGCCGACGGCGGAACGCGCACGGCGGCGATCACCGGAGCGTGTGTCGCCGTCATCGACGCGTTCGATTGGATGGTACAGACCGGGCGCATTGCGAGCACGCCCGTGCGTCGCCGCGTGGCGGCCGTCAGCGTGGGCGTTATTGATGGCGAGCCCCGTCTTGATCTCGACTACGAGGAGGATGTGCGTGCCGACGTCGACATGAACGTGGTCATGAGCAGCGAGGGGCGTTTTGTGGAGGTGCAGGGCACCGGCGAGAACGGGACCTTCGGACGCGAGGAGCTGGGCGTGTTGCTTGATCTCGCGGTGGGGGGGATCACCGCACTCGACGCGGCCCAGCGACATGCCCTCGAGCGCAGCGTGCGCTGAGTCGCGGTCCGTGACGCGTCCCGTACTGGTCGCGACGCGAAATTCAGGCAAGTTGCGCGAGCTCTTGCCGTGGTTCGCGGCCGCTGGATTGTCGATCGAAACGCTTGACGATGCGGCGCTGGTGACAACGCCCGAAGAGGATGACCTGGAGATGTACGACACGTTCGAAGGCAACGCGCTCGCCAAGGCGCGTTGGTTTTTTTCGAGGAGTGATGGGCGCGTCGTGGTGGCCGAAGACTCGGGGCTGGAAGTCGACGCCTTGCACGGTGCGCCGGGTGTTCGGAGCAAACGATGGTCGGGACGGTCTGACCTCGTCGGCGAGGCGTTGGATACGGCCAACAACGTGCACCTCCTGACGGAGCTTGCGGGAGTGCCGGTGCAAGCGCGGACCGCTCGTTACGTGTGCGCCGCTGCGTGCGTATGGTCGATGGGCGCGGTGGTCGTTCGCGGCGAGACCGCAGGCCGGATCACGCTGACGGGGAGCGGCGCGCACGGGTTTGGGTACGATCCGTATTTCTATGCTGACGATCTCTCGATGACGTTCGCTGAGGCGGAGCGGGACGCGAAGACCCGCGTGAGCCATCGCGGACGCGCGTTTACGGCGCTGCTTGCGGCGCTTCGTACCCGCGGCGTTTTGTAGTCAGAAGCGACCGAGGCGGTTGACCGCTGCGGGGGAAGAGGATACAATACTCGGCTGCGAGTCAGTTGCTGTTTGGTCTGACTAGCGGGGCGTAGCGTAGCCCGGTATCGCGCCTGCTTTGGGAGCAGGAGGTCGCCGGTTCGAATCCGGCCGCCCCGATGTGCTCGTGGGTGCAGGTGTTGTGAAGCGCGGGACACCAGGCGGTCTTGGCTGTCTGTTTCACCACGTTTCAGGTAGGCGCCAGTAGCTCAGGTGGATAGAGCGGCAGCCTTCTAAGCTGCGGGTCGGGGGTTCGAGTCCCTCCTGGCGCGTGGATCTCAACGAGGAAGTGTTGCAGGAGCCCCACCCGCCGTACCGCGGTAAGCTCCACCCCGCCGTACCGCGGTAAGCCCCACCCCCCAGTTGGCCGGGCCGTTGATGCCATCGAACGGCACGCGGGCGGCGGTCAGACCGTGCGCGCGTTGACTTGCCTGCCTGCGCTGATCGGTGCGTGGCGCGAAGTGGGTGGCGGCATTCTGCAATTACCCATCTGGGCTTTCCCCATGCGTTGGGACAACTTGATGCGCCCGGACTTCATCAAGCCCGGCACGCGCGTGCTCAATCAGTGGTTGCTGGGTCAAGCACTCACCGGAGAGATCAAGCTCGATCCACCCATCAAGTCGGTGATGGTCTACAACTCCAATCC
>JANPAK010000065.1:0-3594 GCA_031429925.1 Variovorax sp. | reverse complement strand
GCCTGATGCATGCGAGCCGCTACCGTCTTGGGCAGTGCGCCCAAGGAGTTGCCATCGAGGTAGATCACGTCGCTGGGCAGTTCAAATTCTTGGCGTTTGTGGGCGAGCGGATCTTGGCCATCCATCGCGATGGCGCGGCGCAAATCATCAGCTTGGCTATTCATAAACAATGTCCTCGTTGGCGTTGGATATCAGAGGGAGGTTCGCAAAGACCATAGCTCTGGAAAGAACCGATGTTCGGTGACGTGTCGTAGCCAACCGACCCCCGCCGAGCCACCTGTTCCCGGCTTGTGCCCAATGATGCGCGAAACGGATGTGAAATGGCGCCACCGGTATTGTGAAATGTGATCATCCAAGGTGATCAGCGCCTCTCCAAGTTCATACAGCACGTTATCTGTTTTGGCTTCTTGATAGATGGCGAGCCATGCACGCTCAACGGATTCGTTTGCTGCGTAGGGCTGCGTCCAGTCGCGCTGTAGCGCTGCATCGTCAACCGTATACCCGCGCCGGGCAATTAGTGCGATCACCCGGTCATACAAAGAAGGCGCTTCGAGTGCTTCCTTCATCTTCGGCCACACATGCGGAACATTGCCGTGGGCGCGAGCCAGGCGGGCGCTTTTATTGCCCAGAATGAATTCCACATGCCGATACATGAACGACAACTGCCCAGACGCTTGGCCGAGGTGATCGCGAAATTCATTGAAGCCATCGACGGTGATGGTGGACAAAACATCCCAAGATTTACCAATGTAGGTGGTGATCACGCGAGCGCGGCTGATCATTCTGATCGCCTCAATCACCTGATCTTGATCAATCTGATGACGGGCGTTATAGAGTTCAAAATGCAGGGCGTTGAACAGCAGCTCTTTGACCTGACCCATGATGTAAAAGCAGGTTTCGTCGTACGCTTGGCTGCGCGGGGCCTGCATAGTGTGCAGCAAATCGATGAACTGGTAATCCACGTAAGGGTTGCTGGTGCCACCGAATTGCACTTCAGGTTGACCGTCGGTTTTCTGCACCGTGTATGCGCGTGTGGCATCGGTCGTGATGCCAATATCGCGCGGCTGATTGGAGCAGTTCACGCCTGTTGGATCGACGAGTTGAGGGAAGATGGGTCGTACGCGTGCCATGGTGACTCTTTCTTTATGCGAACAATGCGTGGGTGGCTTCAAACAGCCGTGAACCAGGGATGCCAAGCTCATGCACGACATCAAAATGGTTGCGACCGGCGATTTCAAAGGCTTCGCTTGGGCGCGCGTAAGCCTTGGCCCGAGCGTGAAACAACAAGCTTTGCTGCTTGAAGGCTGAGGTTTCGTGCTCGCCCCATGGAACCACGCGAGGGACGGGATGGTCTGCCAAGGCCATGTCTGACAGGGCGATGGCCTCCACCTGATCCATCTGCAATGCCTGATTGATCGATGTGCCGACCAGCGGCCTGAGGTCAAAAATCCCGGAAACGGGCACAACGCCTCGCAGTTGAAAATCGAGCATCGCTGCACAGACAGCGGCGAGAAAGCCACCTGCGGAGCTGCCACAGACAACGATGCCATCCTTATCAAAACCTAGGCTTTGCGCATGCTTTTGCAGGTAGGTCAGTGCCATCACACATTCGGTAATGATCATGCCGATTTTGGCTTGAGGCGCGAGGGTGTAGCCCAAAACAGCATGGGCGAAGCCTGCGGCATGCCAAGCGGGAGCGAGAAAGGCGGACTCGTTTTTGGAGAGTTCCTGCCAATAGCCGCCGTGAATGAAGACCAAGAGGCCCGGTCGATCTTCGCGTTGCCGCTGCGGGGATGGAAAGAAGTCGAGGTTTTGCCGCTCAGCGTCGCCGTAGGCCAGCGTTTGCCGCTGCGGCAGCGCCGCGTGGGCTGCCGCGCTCTGGTCGGCATAGGCGCGAATGTAAGGCGCATAGTTGCCTCCGATCGCTGAGCTAGGCGAATAGGCGAGTTCTCGCCGTGCGTGATCCAGACGCAAACCAAGGGCTGCTTCAGTTGGGGCGTCAAGGGCGTACATGCGTCAGAGTTTAAGCAAAGTTGGGGGCATAGATTTGCCTTCTTTGCAGCTTAGAACGCGTTAAATGCAACGTTGATCTCATTTCTTCCCCCATGCTCGATAGATATGCCGATACCTGGTCGATCGGATGCACCTGACAAAAGGCCTTCAACGACGACATAGCGATCGAACTGCCCATATTGAGGTTCTGAGTGCATCGATGCCCGGGCGCGCGGGATAATCGGCGTATGACACATGATTTTTCACCGCTCCAGAACCCCACTTTCCTGCAGGCCTGCCTAGGGCTTGCGACCCCTTACACCCCGATGTGGCTGATGCGCCAAGCTGGTCGGTATTTGCCGGAATACAAAGCGACGCGTGCCAAAGCGGGGAGTTTCATGGGACTAGCCACGAACCGTGATTACGCCACCGAGGTGACCTTGCAGCCCTTGGATCGCTACGATTTGGATGCGGCGATTTTGTTTTCTGACATTCTCACAGTGCCCGATGCCATGGGTTTGGGGTTGTCGTTTGAAACGGGCGAGGGGCCAAAATTTTCTTCTCCGATTCGCGATGAAGCAGGCGTGGCCAAGCTGGAAGTGCCCGATATGGCAAAGCTGCAATATGTGTTTGATGCGGTGTCCTCGATCCGAAAAGCACTCGTACGAGATGGCAAGCAGCGCGTGCCCCTGATTGGCTTTTCAGGTAGCCCTTGGACCTTGGCTTGCTACATGGTCGAGGGCGGCGGCAGCGATGACTTCCGCTTGGTCAAAAGCATGATGTATTCGCGGCCAGATTTGATGCACCGTATTTTGGCAATCAATGCCGATGCCGTGGCTCAGTATCTCAATGCACAGATCGACGCTGGGGCGCAAGCCGTGATGGTTTTCGACAGCTGGGGTGGGGCGCTCTCGCATGCTGCATTCAGCGACTTCAGCTTGACATACACCCGTCGTGTCTTGGCACAGCTCAAGCGCACGGACGATAAAGGCAATACCGTGCCTCGTATTGTGTTTACCAAAGGCGGTGGCCTGTGGCTGGATGCCATGCGCAACCTCGACTGCGAGGTGATCGGTTTGGACTGGACCTGTAGCCTAGGCCAAGCCCGCAAACTCTTGGATGGCTCGGGCAAAGTCCTGCAGGGCAATATCGATCCCAATATTCTTTTTGCGCCGCCGGACGCCATTGAACGCGAAGTTGCCGCCGTGCTGGCAGACTTTGGTTCACCCCATCAGGGGCCACAGCGTGGTTCGACGCATATCTTTAATTTGGGTCACGGTATCAGCCAGTTCACACCGCCCGAGCATGTATCTGTACTGGTCCAGGCCGTCAAAAGTCAATCGAAGCGCCTGCGTCAAGCCGCCTGAGGCTCAATCCTAGCGGCGCGAAACAAGCTTTCGTCACGCAAGCGGTTAAATGTGTGCGAGAAAGGCGCTGTCTAGCACAAAGCGCGTCCCAAAGTGTGTTTCAAGCCTTGCACTTATGCACAAAAAACGTGCTGCGGTGACAGAAACGCGCCGATAATCGGCTGCACCCCGGCTTTCGCGCAGGCTTCCGAAAACGGCATGACACCGTACATGCCGTTGCGGTCGCAAATCGCTG
>JANPAK010000064.1:0-4490 GCA_031429925.1 Variovorax sp. | reverse complement strand
CGCGTCAATCGCTTTTTGCTCTGGAATCACGGTTTGGAAACCGCCTTTGGTGAACTCGGCTAAAGGCGAAGTTGCATCTTTATTTCGCAGCAAAGATTTCGGCGTCATGATGATCAGCGGCTTGCGCAGATCGCGCACCATCTGGCGACGCAATACGTGGAAGATCTGACTGGCCGACGTAGGCTGCACGATCTGCATGTTGGTGTCAGCTGCCAATTGCATGAAGCGCTCTAGGCGTGCTGAGCTGTGCTCAGGGCCTTGGCCTTCGTAGCCGTGCGGCAGCATCAACGTGATGCCGTTGATACGCCCCCACTTCACCTCGCCAGAAGCGATGAACTGGTCAATCACCACCTGGGCGCCGTTGGCAAAGTCGCCAAACTGCGCTTCCCAGATCACGAGCGTATTGGGTTCGTTCGATGCATAGCCGTATTCAAAGCCGAGCACAGCTTCTTCCGACAGGAGCGAGTCAATCACGACAAACGGCGCTTGGCCATCAGCCACATTTTGCAAAGGCGTGTAGCTGCCGGAATCCCATTTTTCACGGTTCTGATCGTGAATCACGGCATGGCGGTGAGTGAAGGTACCACGGCCGCAGTCTTCACCAGAAAGGCGCACGGCATAGCCGCTGGCCACCAGTGAGGCAAAGGCCATATGCTCGCCCATGCCCCAATCCACATTCACTTCACCGCGTGCCATGGCAGCGCGATCGTCATACACCTTCTTAACCAATTGGTGCGGTGTCAGCGTTGCGGGAAGCGTGGTGAGCCTTCCGCCAATGCGCTTCCATTCGGCCGTCGGTATGGCTGTGTCGCCTGCGTCTGTCCACTTCTTGTTGAGGAAGGGCGCCCAGTCCACGGCATATTTGCTTTTGAAGTTGGAAATGGTGATGTCTTCGGTGTGCTTACCCGCGTCCATCGCGGCGCGGTAAGCCTTGGCTAAGTCATCGCCCAGAGTTGCGCCCAAGCCTTGCGCGGAAAGCTTGTCAGCATAAAGTCTTCGCGTGCCGGGGTGGATTGCGATTTTTTTATACATCAATGGCTGTGTGAGCGAGGGGGTGTCTTGCTCGTTATGGCCAAGTTTGCGAAAACAAATGATGTCTAGCACCACATCTTTATTAAAGTGCTGGCGATACTCCAGCGCCCATTGCGTACAAAGCACCACGGCCTCTGGGTCATCACCGTTGACGTGCAGCACTGGCGCTTCCACCATCTTAACCACGTCGGTGCAATACATCGTGGAGCGGGTATCGCGCGGGTCACTGGTGGTGAAACCAATTTGATTGTTAATCACAATATGCACCGTGCCGCCCGTGTAGTAGCCACGGGTTTGCGCCAGAGCCAGCGTTTCCATCACCACGCCTTGCCCTGCAAAAGCGGCATCGCCGTGCACTAGCACGGGAAGCACCTGATCGCCTTCTTTGTCGCCGCGGCGATCCATGCGTGCGCGCACACTGCCTTCAACCACGGGGTTCACAATTTCAAGGTGAGATGGGTTGAAAGCCAGTGTCAGGTGGACCGGGCCGCCCGGTGTCGTCACATCGCTGGAAAAGCCCTGATGGTATTTCACGTCACCCGATGGCAAATCTTCCGGGGCAGTGTGATCGAACTCCGCAAACAGTTGCGCGGGCATCTTGCCCAAAGTGTTAACGAGCACGTTAAGCCGACCGCGGTGAGCCATGCCAATGACGATTTCTTGGACACCTGCGATGCCCGCCTTTTGCACGAGCTCGTCCATCGAGGCGATAAAGCTCTCGCTGCCCTCAAGGGAAAAGCGCTTCTGTCCAACGTATTTGGTGTGCAGGTAACGCTCAAGGCCTTCTGCCGCCGTGAGGTTTTGCAGAATGTTTTTCTTTTCCTGTGCACTGAAAACGGGCTTGGCGCGCACGCTTTCCATCTTTTGCTGCCACCAGCGCTTTTCATCCTGGCTCGTGGCATACATATATTCGGCGCCAATGGTGCCGCAATAGGTTTCGCGCAAAGCGTTGAGCAGCTCGCGCAGGCTCATCGAGTCTTTGCCGAAATAGGTGTTGGAGGTGTTGAACACCGTTTCCATGTCGGCATCAGTGAAGCCGTAGAAAGCGGGATCCAAGTCTGGAATGTTGTCACGCTCGGTGCGCTTGAGGGGATCTAAATCGGCCCAACGAGCACCAACGTTGCGGTAGGCAGCAATGAGCTGCTGCGCGGCCGTGCGCTTTTTGCCCATTTCTGAATCCGCGCTGGCATGAACGACGCGCGTCGTGCCTTGTTTGGCCAGCTCTGTGAACGCATTGATGACGGGCAGGTGCGCCACGTCTTTGGCAGCAGACCCGTCAGACGCCGGCACATGCTGCAGGGCATCGAAATAGCTGCGCCAGTTGTCCGGCACGGAGCCAGGATTGGCTAAATAGTTTTCGTAGAGTTCTTCGACATAGGGCGCATTGCCGCCGAAGAGATAGCTGTTGCTACCGTAGGCCTGATACACAGACGCTGTCATATTTGCCTTCTGTTCCCCTTCAGGGAACGGTTGGTGGGTTGATAAACCTTCCGCGACACGGCTGAACCGGATAGCGGATGCATTTGGCGTGGAAGGGCCATGAATACAGTTGGAATTGTGACAGGTTTGCCTGGCATTGGATACAACTCTCTAAATGGGCTATGCGTGGCTTGCATGGCTTCATGGCTCGATGGCGTTGGTTCCTTCGACCCTTTTATTTCTCTCTTGACAGAAATAAAAGACAAGATCACAATTCAATCAACAAGAGCAAGCACCATGACCCTGAGCCAAACTTCCGAGCAATTCATCCTTCATTGGGGTGAAATGGGCGCTCGTTGGGGCGTGAACCGCACGGTGGCGCAGATCCATGCCTTGCTTTACCTTCATGGCAAGCCCCTGCCCGCCGATGAGATTGCCGAGACGCTGAATGTAGCGCGCAGCAATGTGAGTAATAGCTTACGTGAACTGCAATCTTGGAATTTGGTGAAGATGGTGCATGTGATGGGCGACAGGCGCGATCATTTTGAAGCCAGCACGGATATTTGGGAGCTTTCTCGCACCGTGGTGCGCGAGCGCAAAGAGCGTGAAATCATGCCTACGATCACCATGCTGCGCAGCTTGCTAGCGCAGCCCGAGATCATGATTGACGGCGTAGAGCGGGCAAACCGCATCCGTGAAATGCTCGCCTTTTTGGAAACCATGAGCGTTTGGAGCGATGAAATGCTCAGGCTCGATACCGAAACGCTCACCAAAGTGCTCAAACTCGGCGCGAAGATTCAAAAGCTCATTCGGGGCGATGCCACCGAGCCGCCAGCAGATGCTGCGGCCAACCATTCCGCTGCCGGCGGCATGATCGGGCCGTAAACCCATATTTTCAGTCACCGTCCATTTTTTTAATTGCTTATTTCTCTTATGACAGAAATAACCGTAATAACTAACGTAACTCCAACATGACCACCTACCCCCTCACCCTACTTTACGACGGTGCTTGCCCTGTTTGCAACTTGGAGATGGACAACCTCAAAGCGCGCAATTTGGCGGGGCTGCTGCATTTTGTCGACACCAGCGTGCCCGGCTTTGATGCTTCGCCTTATGGCGCGAGCCTCGAGCAAATGAATGCGTTGATTCATGCCCAGCGAGCGGACGGCTCCCTGGTGATTGGCGTCGAGGTGTTTCGCTTGGCATATGGCGCTGTCGGCCTCGGGCGCTGGGCAGCGCCCACGGGCTGGCCGCTGCTTCGCCCATTGTTCGATGCAGCTTATGCGGTGTTTGCACGCCGCCGCTATCTCTTCTCACGGTGGATGACACCCGCGATTACCTGGATTTCACGACGACGGGTTGAACAAGCCGCTGCGAAAGCTTTGCTGGCCAGCAAGGCTTGCAAAGACCAAGTTTGTCAATTGCATTCTGAAAGGAGATCACCATGAATGTCATCGTTTTTGGCGGCGCGGGTCTGCTCGGTCGCACCCTCGTGCGCGAGCTGCGCAGCCATGGGCATAGCGTGGTCACGGCAGGGCGCAGTGGCTGTGATGTGCAGGTGGATTTTCGGCATGCGCGCAGCATGCAAGATTTTGCGCCACTGGTGCAAGGGATGGATGTGGTCGTCAATGCCGTGGGCATTTTGATTGAGCGAGGCGATGAACGCTTTGATGCTGTGCACGTGGCCGCGCCGCGCGCTTTGTTTGAAGCTTGTGCAGCCGCGCACGTGGCGCGCGTGGTGCAGATTTCTGCTTTGGGCGCAGGCCATTCGCAGCCGATCAAAGGGCGTTACATGGCCAGCAAGCGCGAAGCAGAAACAGCGCTCGCGCATGCCATGGCAGGCAGCCGGGGCGATGCAGTGATCGTGCGGCCGTCAATATTGATCGATGCCGCCAGCCCTTCAACCAAACTGTTACTTCAACTCGCTCGCCTGCCCGTGATCGCCCTGCCCGGCCTGCTACACCCGGGAAGCGCAATGCTCGCGCCGATCCTGTGCAACGACGCTGCCGCTGCCATCTGCCGCATTTGCGAACACCCCA
>JANPAK010000063.1:0-2337 GCA_031429925.1 Variovorax sp. | reverse complement strand
CCATGGTCGACACTTGGGCCACAGTCGGCTCCTGCGCACAGATCGGCAAAAACGTGCACCTCTCCGGCGGCGTGGGCATAGGCGGTGTGCTCGAGCCCTTGCAAGCTGGCCCCACGATCATTGAAGACAATTGTTTCATCGGCGCACGCTCGGAAGTCGTTGAGGGCGTCGTGATTGAAGAAAACTCAGTGATATCTATGGGCGTTTATATTGGTCAGAGCACCAAAATCTATGACCGCGCTACAGGCGAAGTGCACTATGGCCGCGTGCCTGCCGGCTCAGTGGTGGTGAGTGGCAATCTCCCTTCTGCGGATGGCAAATACAGTCTGTATTGCGCCGTGATCGTTAAGAAGGTCGATGCACAAACACGAGCGAAGACCAGTTTGAACGACTTGCTGCGTGATTGATTTGAGCGCACAATCGTTGGGAAATATGAGCATAAATGGTCGTTTTCCTTTACTAAATATGCGCATCATGCTATCTAATTTGTAGCATATTTGTGATCAATGACGGCACTCAGGAGTAACGCATGGGCATGATGGAACGCATTTTGAAGCTGATGGCCGAAAAAAAGGCCTCAGACGTTTATCTGTCGGCGTTCGCACCCGCCACCATCAAGATCAATGGACAGTCGGTACCCATTAACAGCCAACACCTACCCGCCGATGCAGTGAAGAATCTGCTGGCGGAAGTGTTGCCAGCGACGCGCATTGAGGAGTTGGAGGAGACCCTAGAACTCAACATGGCGCATGCTGTCCCCGGGGCCGGCAATTTTCGTATCTCGGCAATGCGCCAAAGAGGCACCTTTGCCGCGGTCATCCGCTACATTCCCAATGAAATTCCGCAGCTTGAGAACCTCAATGTTCCATCGACCCTTGCTGACATGATTCTTGAGAAGCGCGGCCTGATTTTGATGGTTGGCGCAACCGGCGCTGGTAAATCGACCACTCTTGCTGCCATGATGGATCATCGCAACGCTCGCATGAGCGGCCACATCCTCACGGTGGAAGACCCTGTCGAATTCATCTTCACCAACAAGAAATCTATTGTCAACCAACGAGAGGTTGGCTCGGACACCATGGCGATGCAGACAGCGCTAAAGAATGCGCTGCGCCAAGCCCCGGATGTGATTTTGATTGGTGAGATCCGCGATCGAGAAACCATGAGCGCTGCCATCGCCTATGCGCAATCGGGGCATTTGTGTCTAGCAACGATGCACGCCAACAACAGCTACCAAGCCCTTAACCGGATCTTGAGCTTCTACCCGGTTGAAGTCCGACCGACCCTGCTCGGGGATTTGTCCAGCGCACTCAAGGCGATCGTCTCCCAGCGCCTGCTGCGCACGGTGCAAGGCACGCGCACGCCTGCGGTAGAGATCATGTACAACACAAAATTGGTGCAGGATTTGATCGAAAAAGGTGATTTCTCCGGCGTCAAAGAAGCCATGGAAAAATCCATGACCGACGGTTCGCAAACCTTCGAACAAGACATTGCTCGATTGATCGTCGAGGGCACAGTGGAGCGCAAGGAAGGCATCAACCATTCCGACAGCCCGACCAACCTCATGTGGCGCCTGGCCAATGACTTTGCAAATGCCAAGAAGGCTGCAGAAGAGGTTGAAGAAGTCGACGAAGGTCCGTCATTCACGGAAATCACCCTAGACGTCAAGAGCTCGGCCTAAGGCGTTTAGACTACTCGCATGAGCGACTCTCTTGCCACCCTTCGCCTCGCCGAACAACTCATTTCTCTCCCCAGCGCCACGCCCAATGATGCTGGCTGCATGGATCTTATCGTTGCGCGCCTCAAGCCGCTTGGCTTTGATTGCCAGTTCGTGGACAGCGGGCCAGACACGTTCAGGGTTCGCAATTTATGGGCAAAGCGGGTTGCGAGGCCTCTAGGGAATCCGTCTCCTGCCGTTTCTGGGTCTGCGCAAGTCGTTCCTGATTTAATACCTACGAGCAAGACCTTCGTTTTTGCCGGTCACACCGATGTTGTGCCGACCGGGCCTCTGGATCAGTGGGCAAGCCCGCCTTTTGTGCCCACGCACAAGGAGGGCAAGCTCTACGGGCGTGGTGCCAGCGACATGAAAACCTCCATTGCCGCGATGGTCGTGGCTTGCGAAGAGTTTGTCGCCCGGCATCCAAATGCGCCGCTCAATATTGCCTTTCTGCTCACCAGCGATGAAGAAGGCCCGGCGATAGACGGCACCGTGAAAGTCTGTGAATGGCTAACCGCACGCGGTGAGAAGATCGATGCGTGCATCGTTGGCGAGCCCACCAGCGTGGAGCGCACCGGCGACATGATCAAGAACGGCCGACGCGGCACCATGAGTGGCAA
>JANPAK010000062.1:0-17128 GCA_031429925.1 Variovorax sp. | reverse complement strand
AGACTTCGTCGGTGCTGAAATCACCCTGAATGAACTGCACACCCTCAATCGGCTCCATCGGCAAGATATCCAAAGCGATGATCACGCCGTTGAGTTCGCCCACCGCCGCGCCACCACCGGTTGCACTTTTAGGGGCAAGTATGCGTCTGGCGTACTGGCTCCAAGCGCCAGGCGCGCTGCCCAGATCGACAATCACTTGGCCGGGCTTGATGAGTTTGAGTGTTTCGTCAATCTCCTTGAGCTTGTAAGCGGCACGCGCCCGGTAGCCATCCTTTTTCGCCATCTTGACGTAAGGATCGTTGACATGGTCGTTAAACCACGCCTTATTAACTTTTTTAGACTTGATTTTCATGGGTTTACTGTGCTGCGCGGGGGATAATTGTCCCACGCCACCACGGGAAGCACCAAAATGCCAAAAATCGAACTCACCATCCAAGAGCGCAAAGCGCACCGCGCCGACGCGCATCACCTCGACCCCGTCGTCATCGTCGGCAACGACGGACTCACTCCCGGCGTGCAAAAAGAGATCGATGCGGGGCTGAATGCACACGGTTTGATCAAAGTACGCGTCACCGGCGACGACCGCGCTGCTCGCGAAGCGGTCTACCTCAAACTCTGCGACGACCTGAGCTGCGCCCCCATCCAGCACATCGGCAAACTACTGGTGCTTTGGCGGCCAGTGCCGGAAAAAGGCAAAAGCGAAAGAGCGTTTGATGACGACCGCCTGCCTGCTCCCAAAGATGTCAAGTTCGCCAAAACCAGCCGATCGACCGGCCGCCGCGAGGTGAAAACCCTGCGCGTCTTGGGCAACGAACGCGTCACACGCGGCGGCATGGTCAAGCGGGCGAAGCCCAAGATGAAGTCGTTGAAGAAGACCGGGCGGGATTGAGCCTGCTTTTCTTCCGCATTGATTTTCCTCGTTGAACTTGCTCACCCGATCTCCATCTGATGACGATGAACTCTAATCCCCTGCTTGATTTTTCTGATCTTCCTCAATTTGGGGCAATCCAGCCGAGCCAAGTGGCCCAGGCCGTCGATACTCTGATCGCGCAAAGCCAAGCTGCACTGGAAACCGCTACCGGAGCCACCTTTCCTGCGGACTGGACACAACTCTCGGCAACGCTTGATGTGCAGACCGAAAAGCTCTCTCGAGCTTGGGGTGCGGTCGGGCATTTGAATGCGGTCGCCGATACGCCTGAGCTTCGCGCCGCATACAATGACAAGCTTGGCGCAGTCAGCGACTTTTATACCGCTTTGGGTTCGGACGACCGCTTGTATGCAAAGTACAAAGCCATTGATCCCGTAACTCTGAATCAAGAGCAGAGGAAGGCCCATGAAAATGCGCTGCGCGCTTTCAAGCTCGGTGGTGCGGAGCTACAAGGTCTTGCCAAAGAGCGCTTTGCGGCAATTCAAACGCGGCAATCGGAGCTGAGTCAAAAATTCAGCGAAAACACCTTGGACTCGACAGAAGCGTTTGCGTATTTCGCCGGTGATGAAGAGTTGGATGGCTTGCCCCAGGATTTGCAATCCACGGCGCGGCAACTCGCTGAGAAAGACGGCAAACCCGGTTACAAGCTCACCCTCAAAATGCCTTGCTATCTGCCGGTGATGCAGTATGCCAAGAGCAGCGCTTTGCGCGAGAAGCTCTACTTGGCTCACAACACCCGAGCCAGCGAGTTGTTTGAATCCGGCAAGTTTGACAACACCCAGGTGATGCGCGAGATTTTGGCGCTTCGGCAAGAGGAATCGAAGTTGCTCGGGTATGACAACTTCGCACAAGTCTCGCTGGTGCTCAAGATGGCAAATTCTCCCGAGGAAGTGGTGAGCTTCCTGCGCGATCTGGCCAAGCGCGCAAAGCCCTTTGCTGAAAAAGATGTGGCCGAGATGCGTGAATTCGCGGCCAAGGAATTGGGTCTGCACGACCCCCAAGCTTGGGATTGGCCGTATGTTGGCGAGAAGCTCAAAGAGGCCAAATACTCTTTTAGTGAGCAAGAGGTGAAGCAATACTTCACCGCGCCAAAAGTCTTGGCTGGTTTGTTTAACATCATTCAAACCTTGTTTGAGGTCGACATACAGCGAGACGAAGCCCAGGTGTGGAACCCGAAGGTTGAGTTTTACGCCTTGATGCGTGGCGGCGCGAAGATCGCGCAGTTTTACCTCGATACGCCCGCCCGTGACGGTAAGCGCGGCGGCGCTTGGATGGACGATGTGCGCGCTCGCTGGCGCAGGCCCGATACCGGCAAGCTGCAGATTCCGGTCGCGCATTTGGTCTGCAACTTTGCAGATGGCGTGGATGGTAAACCTGCCTTGCTCACGCATGATGATGTGATCACGCTCTTTCACGAATTTGGCCATGGCCTGCACCATATGCTCACGCGAGTAGAGGAGCGAGATGTGAGTGGCATTAGCGGCGTGGAGTGGGACGCGGTGGAGCTGCCGAGCCAGTTCATGGAAAATTTCTGCTGGGAATGGGATGTCCTCAAACACATGACCGCCCATGTGGACACGGGCCAACCGTTGCCTCGTGCGCTGTTTGACAAAATGCTCGCTGCGAAGAATTTCCAAAGCGGCTTGCAGACGATTCGCCAGATTGAGTTTTCGCTATTTGACATGCTGATGCACATGGAGCCAGACAGCACAAAGGCCGAGCCCTTGGCGATGTCCCGGCTTGTCCATAAAGAGGTCGGTGTGTTGCCACGCCCTCCGCAGGTGCGAGCACCCAATAGCTTTGGCCATGTCTTCTCGGGGGGCTACGCGGCGGGGTACTACAGTTACAAATGGGCGGAATTGCTTTCTGCGGATGCCTATGCTGCGTTTGAAGAGGCGGCAACGAGAAGTGGGCAGGCCGCTGCCGCGCAGATCGAGGTGGGGCGCAGATATCGCAAGGAAGTGCTCGAAGTCGGCGGTAGCCGGTCAGCGGCTGAGAGCTTTGCCGCGTTCAGGGGAAGAGCACCGCAACTCGATGCCTTGTTGCGCCACCATGGCATGGCCTGATAATATTCTTGCTGGTTTGAATTACCCTTTGTCGGAAATTTGAGGTCACTATGAAAAACGTAGCATTCCGCGCAGCTTTGATAACGCTTGTAGCCGCCTTTGCATCTCAAGTTACAGCGCAGCAGCTATTTCGCATCGTCGGATCCGATGGTCGCGTTACATTCTCAGATCAGCCGCCGCCGCCCTCGGCAAATGTGAAAGTCACCAGCGGCCGCGCTGGGTCGTTCGCGGAAACCACGTCTGGCACAGCACTGCCGTTTGAGTTGCGCAACATCACGCAGCGATTCCCGGTCGCGCTCTACACCACCAAAGACTGCGCAGCGTGTGAAGCTGGTCGAAATATGTTGCGCAATCGCGGCATCCCGTTCACCGAGCGCACGGTCGAGAGCAATGAAGACTTGGATGCCTATAAGCGCATCACCGGTGACACCAGTTTGCCCATGGCGACCGTTGGAACCCAACAGATGAAAGGCTTCTCAGACGTGGAGTGGTCACAGTTTCTCGATGCGGCGGGTTACCCAAAGACATCACAGCTGCCCGCCAGCTACAGAAATCCAGCGCCAACGCCACTCGTGGCGCGAACCATTCCTACCCCGGCAGCTGCACCTACCGCAGCGGCAGCGCCAACTGCGCCTGCTGAACCAGCCGCGCCCCCACCGAATCCGACGGGGATTCGGTTCTGAAGCTTGCTAAAGTAACGCAAACTATTTTCGAAGAATGGCGCGTTAACGCGTTCTCAGTCAACGGCGCTGTGTTCGCCAAGCCTCAAGGGGTTGGCGGACTTAAAAATCCAAGGTTTTGACGCCTTTAGGCGTGCCGAGCAAACACACCTGCGCTTTCTGATGCGCAAACACGCCCACGGTGATGACGCCAGGCCATTGGTTCACTTCGCTCTCAAACGCGAGCGGGTCGGCAAGCTGCAAACCCGTCACGTCCAAAATATGCTGCCCGTTATCGGTCACAAGAGGCGCGCCGTCTTTCATGCGCAGCTTGGCCATACCGCCCTTCGCACCAAACAAAGCTGCAATGCGCGTAGCCGCCATCGGAATCACCTCCACCGGCAGCGGAAAGGCGCCTAGCGTCTTGACGATCTTGCTCTCATCGGCAATACAAACAAATTTCTTGGACAGGGACGCAACAATCTTCTCTCGCGTGAGCGCCGCGCCACCGCCTTTGACCATGTAGCCCGCGTGATCGATTTCGTCTGCGCCGTCGATGTAGACTGACAATTCGGAGACGTCATTCGCATCGAAAACAGGGATGCCCAGCGCCTTGAGCCGCTCAGTGGAGGCGACTGAGGAGCTGACCGCGCCTTTGATGTCTGATTTGATCGCTGCCAGCGCGTCGATGAACTTGTTGACAGTAGAGCCGGTGCCCACGCCTACAATTTCACCTTTGACCACATATTTCACAGCGGCCTGGCCTACGAGGGTTTTGAGTTCGTCTTGTGTCATAGCCTCCATTATTTCACGCCATGCTCATTCCCTACCCGCTCGCTCGCCCGTTTTTATTCGGCCTTGACCCAGAAGCTGCGCATGATTTAACGATTCATTCACTCGCCGCCACCCAATGCACGCCCCTCAAAATGGCCTACACGCAAAAACGCGTGAGCGATCCGGTGACGATTGCGGGCCTCCATTTCCCCAATCGCGTGGGCTTAGCCGCAGGTTTGGACAAAAACGCCCGCTGTATTGACGCATGGGACGCCATGGGCTTTGGCTCTGTGGAAGTGGGTACGGTCACCCCACTGGGCCAGAGCGGCACGCCCAAGCCGCGTATGTTTCGTATTCCCGAAAAGCAGGCGCTGATCAACAGGTTGGGCTTCAACAATGAGGGCATGGAGGCCTTCATTGCGAACGTTAAGCGATCTCAATTTCATAGAACTTTGCACAGTATCCACGAGGGGAAACTGCCAAAATCGTCTCAAAATCGCATGATTCTGGGGCTCAATATCGGTAAAAATGGCGCTACGCCGATCGAACGTGCTGTGGATGATTATTTGATCTGCTTGGCTGGTGTGTATCCCTATGCCGACTACATCGCCGTCAACATTTCCTCGCCTAACACCAAAAACCTGCGTGCTCTGCAAAGCGACGAGGCGCTTGATGGCTTGCTTGGCGCTATCGCCCAACGGCGCGCCGAGCTCGCGCAAGAGCATGGCCTGCAAAAGCCGATCTTCCTGAAAATCGCCCCCGATTTGGATGAAACCCAAATCAAGGTCATCGCGCTCACCCTGCAAAAACACGCCATCGACGGGGTGATTGCTACGAACACCACGCTCGCCCGCGACGCAGTGCAAGGCTTAAAGCATGCCGATGAAGCGGGTGGTCTCTCTGGCGCGCCCGTGCTGCAAGCCAGCAACGCCGTGATCAAACAGCTGCGCGCTGCATTGGGTAAAAACTACCCCATCATCGGCGTGGGCGGCGTGCTCTCGGGCGAGGATGCCAAATCAAAAATCGAAGCTGGCGCAGATCTCGTGCAGATTTACACCGGGATGATTTACAAAGGGCCAGGCTTGGTCAAAGAGGTGGCGCAGGCTCTGCGCTAAAGCCTCAGTTTTGCCGCCAAGGCAAACCATGAAAGCGCCAGCCTCCTAAGCGGCCGCGGTGGGCGCCGGTGTCGGGGTCGCCTTCAAAGCCTTCGAGGATGTTGTACGCCTCGTAGCCCAGCGCCTGCGCACGCTGCGCTGCGGGTACGGATCGAAGGCCTGAGCGGCACAACAGCAAGACTTTGCTACCGGCGGGCGCATCACCGAGTGCAGCTTTGAGTTGCGCGTCGAAATCGGCGTTGACGGCCATACCGGGCCAGATTTTGAATTCCACGGCACGCGCGTCTGGAATGAAGCCTACCCACGCGCGCTCGGCGTTGGAGCGGATATCTACTAACTTCGCTTGGCCAGACGCCCACCATTGGTAGGCCAACTGAGGTGACACATCTCCCGCGTAGCCGCCTTGCTTGGGAGCTTGCGGCGTGGTGAGCGCAGCGTGGCGCTCATCTGCATCGTGGCGTGCACCCAAACTCAAATTGGCGGGCACGGCTTCATCAATGCGCTTGGGCCGGGGTAGCTGCAAGCCTTCCATCAGCGCCACAAACTCCGCCTCAGTGCGCAGCCGACCCTCGGTCATCAATCGCGCATTGCTCAGGCGCTCTTGCGCGATGCTGGAATGCGTTTGTCCCTTGTAGTCATGCCCCGGCCAGACGGTGGTGTGGTCTGGCAGGCTCAGCAGAATTTGCGTGAGACTGTGATACATCGCTTGCGCACTACCCGATTGAAAGTCGGTGCGGCCGCAGCCACCAATGAGCAAGGTGTCGCCAGTGAACACGTGATCGCGCCAAGTAAAGCTCATGCTGCCGCCCGTGTGGCCGGGAGTGTGTACGGCTTTGAGGCTTTCGCTACCAAAATGCAGCACTTGGCCATCTTCCAGCTGAATCGCAGAAGGCTTGATGCCACAGCCGGCTGGCGTGGCGGCCTGTGCGCCGGTGTACTCAACGAGCTGCGCAGCGCTGGTGATGTGGTCAGCATGGGCATGGGTTTCAACGATGAATTTGAGCTTCAAGCCGCGCTCGTTGACGACGGCTAGATCGCGCTGCAATTGCTCCTCGACCGGATCGATGATGATGGCCTCGCGGCTGGCCTCGTCCCAGATGATGTAGGTGTAAGTACTGGAGGCTGGGTCAAAGAGCTGGATGGGCTTTTGCATGGTGATGGATCCTTTCAACAACAGATTCAAGAAAATTTAGCCAACATTTGCGCTACATCTTTGGGGGGCATGTCGCCTTGCTCGAGCATGCAGGCCACCATTTGGAAGAATGACTTATCCAAGGCCTTGCGCGCGGCTGTGAGCTGCTGCGCGATTTTTTCGCAGTCTTGCTCTTGTTCGATGAGTTTCTGCACACCGCGCAATTGCCCTTCTACGCGGGCGAGTCGCTGCAGCATCTGGCGCTTTTTATCGGGATCACGTAATTGGCTCATGCTTGCATTATATACCCCTAGGGGTATATAATGCAAGCATGTCACATGCAATCTAGAAAAGCTTGCATGTCTAACTGATGAAAGGAAGCATGATGAATACAACATGGATGGCAGCTTTACAGGCTTTGGCTGGCGGCGTCTTGATTGGATTGGCCTCGTGGCTCTTACTTGCGGGCTTGGGTCGCGTCGCGGGAATTAGCGGCATTGCATCGGGCGCGATGGCGCCCGCCAAAAACGAGATCGGCATCAATGGCCTGTGGCGCAAAATGTTTTTGATCGGCTTGGTGGGCGGCGGCGCTTTGGCTTTTGCCTTGATCGCGCCGCCATTGGTGGCCACCAGACCCCTACCATTGCTCGTCGCTGCGGGTTTGTTGGTTGGAGTTGGCACAGTAATGGGTTCGGGCTGCACCAGTGGGCATGGCGTGTGCGGCTTGGGCCGTCGATCGGCTCGTTCGTTGGTGGCCACACTCAGCTTCATGGCCGCTGGGGTCATCACCGTGACGGTGGTCAATTTCATCTCCGGCCGCGTTTGATTCGCCGCATTAAAGAGGTTCATAAGATGAATACCAAAAATTTCACAGCATTGGCCGCTGGGCTGATCTTTGCCCTCGGCCTCGTGCTTTCCGGCATGACGCAGCCTGCCAAAGTGATGGGCTTTCTGAATGTGATGGGTCTGCAAAACGGCATTTCTTGGCAGGCAGCGCCAGGCTTTTGGGATCCTTCCTTGGCTTTGGTCATGGGGGGTGCTTTGGCCGTCACACTGATCGCCTTCTCCCTGACGCCCTCAGCGCCTGCAGCCAAGCCTTGGTTTGACGAAGTATTTCATTTGCCTACCCGCAATGACATTGATGCCAAGCTCATTGTGGGTGGTGCGATGTTTGGTGTGGGTTGGGGCTTGGCGGGCTACTGCCCCGGCCCGGCCTTGGCAAGCTTGTTGGTCGGCGGGCTGGACGCATTGGCATTTTGCGCAGCCATGCTCGCAGGCATGTGGGCTGCTAAAAAGTGGTTGGTCTGAGGCGCAGCTCATTCATGAAAGCACTTCTACACGATTGGCTCGCCAGCATGGCCACACGCCCCGGCGGCGATATCTTGGCTGTGCAAACCTTGCGCAACGCGATCATGGCGGCGAGCGTCTTGGCGTCAGCGGCGATGGTCGCGATGATGGGCGTGCTGGCGACCGCACACCTGCATCCGCGCATGTTTGGCATCGTGGCCGCGTTGGTATTGGCAGTGAGCGCAGCAGCGGCGGTGGTGGCCATCGTGCGGCTGGCTCGAGCCGGCTTTGAATTTCAATTGGCCAGTGCCGAGCACGGCGAGCTCGCAGCAGATCTTCTTGCAGCTTTGCGAGCTATTGCTGTTTCCGCGACGTTGCTTTCACTGGGCTTGTTGGTGGCGGGCGTTTCATTAATGGCCTGAATTCGTGCAAAATAGGGGATTGACGTTTACGTAAACGTCAACTCAACGCAAGCTTGCCGTGGCAAGCTCAAAGATTGCAGGAGACCACCGTGACTGAACTGACCGCTGACTACAAAGCCCTGTCTGAATACCGCCCGAAAAACAAGGTGCGCTTCGTTACGGCCGCTTCCCTGTTTGATGGCCACGATGCAAGCATCAACATCATGCGCCGCATCCTGCAAAGCTTTGGCTGCGAGGTGATCCATCTGGGTCACAACCGCTCGGTGGACGATGTGGTCACCACCGCTTTGCAAGAGGATGTGCAGGGCATTTGCGTGTCGAGCTATCAGGGCGGGCACGTTGAGTATTTCAAATACATGGCGCAGCTTTTGAAAGAGCGCGGCGGCTCGCACATCAAGGTGTTTGGCGGCGGCGGCGGCGTGATCGTGGCTTCTGAAATTCGTGAGTTAGCTGCCGCCGGTGTGCGGGTGTTCAGCCCAGAAGACGGTCAGCGCATGGGGCTGATGGGCATGATCGGCGAATGTGTGATGAACTGCGATTTTGATCTGGCGAGTTTTGCGCCGACCCAGCTCGAAGACATTCAAGGGCATAGCGAGGCAGCTTGGCGCAAGCTCGCTCAATTGATTTCTGGGATAGAGAATTCAAAAGAAAAGGTGCCACTAGCCGAAGTAACATCTGCGCAGTATGCTACTAAAAATATAGCAATTCCTGTGATCGGCATTACCGGAACGGGCGGCGCAGGCAAATCGTCGCTCACCGATGAGCTGATTCGCCGTATCCGTTTAGATCAAGGTGATGCGCTGCGCATGGCGGTGATTTCGATTGATCCATCGCGTCGCAAATCAGGCGGCGCACTGCTGGGCGATCGCATCCGCATGAACGCCATCACTCCATGGAGTTCAGGAAGCCGTGTCTTTATGCGTTCGTTAGCGACGCGCGATTTCGGCAGTGAAATCTCTCAAGCTTTGCCAGATGTGCTCGCTGCTTGCAAAGCTGCGGGATTTGATTTGATCATTGTCGAGACCAGTGGTATCGGCCAAGGTGATGCCGCTATCGTGCCGCATGTGGATGTGCCGCTCTATGTGATGACGCCGGAGTTTGGCGCCGCTTCCCAGCTTGAAAAGATCGACATGCTCGATTTTGCAGAGTTCATTGCGATTAACAAATTTGATCGCAAAGGCTCACTGGATGCGCTGCGCGATGTGGCGAAGCAGGTGCAGCGCAACAAAGAAGCTTGGAGCAAGCAGCCCAGCGAAATGCCTGTGTTCGGCACGATGGCCGCTCGCTTTAATGATGATGGTGTGACGGCGCTGTATCAAGCGATGAAGCCACGTTTGGCCGAGCTCGGCTTGAAACTGACCGAAGGCAAGCTGCCGTTGGCCAATACGAGACACAGTAGCAATCAAAATCCCATCGTGCCAGGCAGTCGCTCGCGCTATTTGGCGGAGATCACCGACACGGTGCACGGCTACAAAAAGCGCGTGGCGGAGCAGGTCAAGCTAGCTCGCGAAATACAACAACTGCGCAGCGCAGCACAGATGCTGCAGGTCGAGAAGCCCGAGCGCTCCAGAGCCGCAGAGGCAACCATTGACTTAGCCCAAGTGCGTGAGTTGCAGGTCGATAAAGACGCTGCCAAGCTACTGCAGCAATGGCCGCAAATGCAGCAAGCCTATGCGGGCGACGAATACGTCGTGAAGATTCGCGACAAAGAAATCCGCACCAAGCTCGTGCATAAAACCCTGTCCGGGACCAGCATTCGCAAAGTTGCCTTGCCGCGCTTTGAAGATCATGGCGAAATCCTCAAATGGTTGATGCTGGAAAACGTGCCCGGCAGCTTCCCCTATGCCGCGGGCACTTTTGCCTTCAAGCGCGAGGGTGAAGACCCCACGCGCATGTTTGCTGGCGAGGGTGATGCCTTTCGCACCAACCGCCGCTTCAAAGTGGTGAGCGAAGGCATGGCCGCCAAGCGCCTGTCGACTGCGTTTGATTCGGTCACGCTGTATGGCGCTGATCCAGAAGTGCGCCCCGATATTTACGGCAAGGTAGGCAACAGCGGCGTGAGCATCGCCACGTTGGAAGACATGAAGGTGCTCTATTCAGGCTTTGATCTGACGCAACCTTCAACGAGTGTGAGCATGACGATCAATGGCCCCGCGCCCACGATTTTGGCGATGTTCATGAACACCGCTATCGATCAAAACCTCGAAAAATTCCGCCAAGACAATGGCCGCGAACCCACCGATACCGAAGCACAGAAAGTCCGCGAATGGACGCTCGCCAATGTGCGCGGCACCGTGCAAGCCGATATTTTGAAAGAAGACCAAGGCCAAAACACCTGCATCTTCTCCACCGAATTCAGCCTCAAAGTCATGGGCGATATCGCGCAATATTTTGTGCACCACGATGTGCGTAATTTCTACAGCGTGAGTATCAGCGGCTATCACATTGCCGAAGCCGGAGCGAACCCGATTTCTCAGCTCGCGTTTACGCTCAGCAATGGCTTCACCTTCGTGGAAGCCTACCTCGCGCGAGGCATGCACATTGACGATTTCGCACCGAATCTGAGCTTCTTCTTCAGCAATGGCATGGATCCGGAATACACGGTGCTCGGCAGAGTGGCGCGCCGTATTTGGGCGATTGCCATGCGCGATAAATATGGCGCCAACGAGCGCTCGCAAAAACTCAAATACCACGTGCAAACCAGTGGCCGCAGCCTGCACGCGCAAGAAATTCAGTTCAACGACATTCGCACCAGCCTGCAAGCCCTGATTGCGATTTACGACAACTGCAACAGCCTGCACACCAATGCCTTCGACGAAGCCATCACGACACCCACTGAAGAATCCGTGCGTCGCGCCATGGCCATCCAGCTCATCATCAACCGCGAATGGGGCTTGGCAAAGAATGAAAATCCCAATCAAGGCGCATTCATCATCGACGAACTCACGGAATTAGTCGAAGAAGCCGTTTTGACAGAGTTCGAGCGCATCAGCGAGCGCGGCGGCGTTCTCGGCGCGATGGAAACCGGCTATCAACGCGGCAAAATTCAAGACGAGAGCATGCACTACGAAATGCTCAAACACACCGGCGAGTTGCCCATCATCGGTGTCAACACCTTCCGCAACCCGCACGGCGATCTGACCCCTGAAACCCTAGAACTTGCCCGCAGCACAGAAGAAGAAAAACAAAGCCAACTCAAGCGTTTGGCGGATTTCCAAGAGCGCAATAAGAAGGCAACCCCCGCGATGCTCGCACGTTTGCAGGAAGCGGTGATCGCCAATGCCAACGTGTTTGAAGTGCTGATGGATGCCGTGCGCGTCTGCTCACTTGGGCAGATCACGAATGCGCTGTTTGAGGTGGGTGGGCAGTATCGAAGGAATATGTAGCAGATGCCAGCTACTGGGTCTGAGTGAACGGCAAATTGAGCAGCAAGTTCTGTGGCTTGAGTTTGAGCAAGCCTTGCGGGTTCATCGCCAAGCCAAGGTAGGTCGGCTTGCCACGCATCTCGGGCAAACAATCTTCGCGCTCAAGGAAATCTAGGCGGAAGAGGGTAATCAGGCGTTTGAGCTGGGTGTCGTCCAAGGGCTGCTGCTGGTAGAGGGTGTTGAGCAACTCGGTGGATTGAACATCTAAGCCGGTATGCCAACGCCAAGCGGGATCTTCGATTTTGGCTAGCGGCGTGATGCGCACCTTGGCGCCTTTGAAATGTTCAACCCAGAGCTCGAGCACGCGGCTCAGGGCGGTCAAGCCGCTGTCTTTGCGGGCTAGGCGGATCTCGAAGCTGTGATTGGCTGCGCCGACTTGGGCGGATTGCTCGTGGGTGAGATCGAGCAACCAAGTGTGGCGGTAGTTTGGCTGGGCAGATCGCTCCTGGAAAGTGAGTGCATGATCTGCAGTGAGGATATGCAGACTCTGCTGCTCTCCGCCGGCGATTTGGATTTTGTTTTGCAGCAACAGGCGGCCCAGGTCGCCTAAACCGGCTGTTTCTTTCTCGGTGTCCAGTGCTTCTTGATCGCCGCTCAAGATGCGGCCTTCGTGGAGGGTGATGCGCTGGGGGCGGTAGAGCAACTCGGCGGCGCGGCGCATGAAAGGGTCTGCGTCGTCGGGCAAAACCTCGCGGAGGATTTCTTTGACGGCGATGTCGATAAAGAGCGGTGCGAGAGTGATCTTGCCAGCGGCAAAAAGCTGCGCATACCAATTCGATAAGCTGCCCGCTTTGACCACGCCATCCCTGAATTGCAGCAGCATTGCGTAATTAGCGCGGGCATCTTCGTCGCGAATCGCGGCGAGTTCTTCCGGCTTGATGGGGCGCAGTGGCTTGAGTTGGAGCGCATCATGCAAGCGGCGCTCATCGCGGCAAGACTCTGGCACCAAGGCCAGCTCGGGTCGTTGCATGAGGCTTTGCCAGAAAGGCTCGTGGGGAAGCGTAGCGTGCATGATTTAGATCAAAAAGGGCAGGTGGCCGACATAGAATCTGCGCAGAGTGCTATCAAATAAGTAGTATCAAGCCAAAGCCTCTTGCCGCTCCAAGCAGGCCAGTAACTCATCATCAATCTGTATTTGTCGCTGCGCGAGTTGGGCGGCCAGCGCAGGATCGTGGGCGTAGAGCTTGCCGCTTGAAAGTTGGTTTTGCAGGGTTTGCAGCTCGGTTTCTAAGGCCTTCATCTTGGCTGGAATGGCATCGAATTCGCGTTGTTCTTTAAAGCTGAGCTTACGGGCTTTCTTAAGAGGAGCTGTCGAAGTTGAAACGGTTTGCTCTGAATTTGATAGCTGCTCGCGCTTATTTTCTGCCGGCTGCTGAGCTGTTTGGCTAGATTTCTTATTGCCTTGCACCTCTTTTGCATCACGAATGCGCTGCGCTCGCTCGCGCTGAGTGAGCCAGTCTTGCACACTGCCCTCGTATTCGCGCCATTGGCCGGGGCTTTCGTCACCCTCCCAAGCCACGATGCTGGTGGCGACGTTGTCCACAAACGCGCGATCATGGCTGACGAGGAAGACCGTGCCGCTGTAGTCTTGCAGCATTTCTTCTAGGAGCTCTAGCGTGTCAATGTCCAAATCGTTAGTCGGCTCATCGAGCACGAGCACGTTGGCAGGTCGTGCAAACAGCCGTGCCATGAGCAAACGGCTGCGCTCGCCACCTGAGAGGCTTTTCACGGGAGAGAGCGAGCGCTGTGGGCTAAAGAGAAAATCTTGCAGATAGCTCTTAACATGCTTGCGCTGGCCATTGATTTCAATCCACTCGCTGCCGGGGCTGATGAAATCCTCGAGCGTTGCTTCCAAGTTCAGAGCATCGCGCATTTGATCAAAGTAGGCTACTTGCAGATTTGAGCCTTGCTTGACTTTTCCCGAGTCGGCTTTCAGTTCGCCCAAAATCATTTTGAGCAGCGTGGTTTTGCCAGCCCCATTGGGGCCGAGCAGCGCCACTTTGTCGCCGCGCATGACGGTGTTGGTAAAGTCTTTGACGAGCACCTTCTCGCCATAGGCTTTGCAAGCATCCTCCAGCTCGGCGACGAGCTTGCCACTGCGCTCTCCTGCGTCCAACTCAAGCTTCACGCGGCCTTGCACGTTGCGCCGCGCGGCATGCTGGCTGCGCAGCTCTTGCAGGCGGGTGATGCGAGCGGTCGCCCTTGTGCGCCGCGCTTTCACGCCTTGGCGAATCCATATCTCCTCTTGCGAGAGTACTTTGTCAAACTTCGCATTCACAATGGCTTCTTGCGCGAGCTCATCGGCCTTCTGCGTCACGTAAGCCGCAAAATTACCAAAATAACTGCGCAATCTGCCGCGATCTAACTCGACGATACGGGTACACACCGCATCCAAAAACGCACGGTCGTGACTGATGGTGACCACTGCGCCTGCAAAGCTATTCAGCAGTTCCTGCAGCCAAATGATGCTGCTCAAATCCAAATGGTTGGTCGGCTCATCCAGCAGCAGCACTTCCGGCCGCGCCACGAGCGCTTGCGCCAAAGCCACGCGCTTTTTCATGCCACCGGAGAGCTGCGAAATTTTGGAATCGGCGTTGAGCGAGAGTCGCTCAATCGTCTCGGTGACGCGCTGCTCCCAATTCCAGCCATCTAAATGCTCAATTTCCACTTGCAGCGCATGCAAATCGCCTTCGCCCGTGGAATATTGTTCAATCAGCTCTTTCGCCCTTGCAATACCTGCGCTGACTGCTTCAAAAATCGTCGCATCGAGATCCAGTGCGGGCTCTTGGGCCACATACACCACGCGCACGCCGTTTTGCACCACCAGCGAGCCATCGTCGGGTTTTTCTAAGCCCGCGATGATCTTTAGCATCGACGACTTGCCGGTACCGTTGCGGCCGATCAGGCCAACCCGTTCGCCGTTTTCGAGAGAAAAATCAGTGTGATCTAGCAATGCAACATGACCGTAAGCCAGTTGCGCATTAAGGAGAGAAATCAAAGCCATAGGGCGTGATTGTCCCTGATCGGACGAAAGCCCTTTTCCACGACGCGTTTAGGCGCACCGGCGTTAATGCTTGCCTTTGTCAAAACCATGCCCACCGGCAGCCGCTGCAGACTTTGCGACTGTCTCTGGCACCAGCTCCAAAGGTGTGGCCATCGAATCATTCCAGCGGTTCAAAAAGCCAAACATCGCCACGACTCCCAAAATTTCCACGATCTGCCCTTCGCTCCAGTGTTTGGAGAGATCAGCAAACATCTCATCGGTCACGGCGTTGGGTTGGGAGGCGGCAGCCAGCGCGAAATCGAGTGCGATTTTCTCGGCAGGCGAGTACAAATCGCTGCTCGCATAGTTCCACACTGCAGCCATTTTCTCTTCTGACACGCCAAAATTCTTCGCGCCCAACAGCGTATGCGCTTGGCAATACATGCAGCCACTGGCTTTGCTTGCCAAATGTCCAATCAAGCGCCGAAAGCCTAAGTCCACTTCGCCTTCGGGCGACATGACCGCCGCATTGAGCTGCGCAAAGGCTTTGACCAAATGCGGTTTGCGTTGCATGGTGAGCACGCTGTTGGGCGTGAAGCCGAGCGTGCCAAGGAAGAAGTCAAAGTGCGCCTTGAGCTCGGGCGTGGTCTCAGGGGCTAGGGGTTTTAACCGTGACATGGCGTCTCCTCATTTGTATACAGTGCTCAGTGTAACCACCAGGAGATTTAAATGCTTTCATCGATCCATCGCCGCCGAGCGCTCAGCGCACTTGCTGTTGGCGCTGCGGCTACCGTTCTGCCCGCTTTCGCGCAGACCACACCCATCAAGATATTGGTCGGCTTCCCAGCGGGTGGCTCAGCGGATGCCACAGCTCGCTTGATTGCCGACAAGATGTCGTCTTCCATGGGAGCCGCGGTGATTGTGGAAAACCGGCCCGGCGCAGGCGGGCGAATTGCAGCACAGGCGGTGAAAGACGCCGCGCCTGACGGCAATTTGTTGATGCTCGTTCCATTGGCTGTCATGGTGGTGCAACCCGTGGTTTTTAAAAGCATCAAGTACGACACGACGAAAGATTTCACTGCCATCGGCAATGCGGCCACCTTCCCACTGGCGTTGACTGTGAGCAATGGCACGCCGGCCAAGACCTTGCAAGAACTGATCACCTGGATCAAAGCCAATCCACAGCAGGCCAACTACGGTTCGCCTGCGACCGGTTCCCTGCCTCACTTCATGGGCGAGATGCTGGCGCAGGCCGTAGGCGTGAAGCTGCAGCATGTGCCTTATCAAGGTGGCGCGCCGCTGATGAACGCGTTGCTCGGGAATCAACTTCCGATGGGCTTCGACACACCCGCAGAGTTCGCTGAAAACCACCGCGCAGGCAAGCTGCGCATCGTGGCCGTGTCCAGCCCGCAGCGAGTGGCGCAACTGCCCGATGTGCCGACCTTCCGCGAGCAAGGGATGAATTTGGAGGCGGCCGCTTGGTTTGGCCTGTTTGGCCCAGCCGGCATGCAGACTGCGCGCGTTGACCAAATCAACACCCAGCTTCAAGCCGCGCTCAGAGCGCCTGATGTAGTGGCCAAGCTTGCCAATCTGGGGCTGGTGGCGGCGCCCGAATCTGCCGCGGATATGGCGCGTCGCATGGCGTCAGACAAGGTGCGCTGGGAGCCGGTGATCAAGGCGACCGGCTTTCAAGCCGATTGATCCTGCGCCGCCTGCGCGGTTTGCCTGCTAGACCGTGTAATTTAGAGCCATTCGCCCACCATCAACCGTGACGATTTCGCCCGTGATGTAGCTGGCCGCATCGCTGGCCAACCAAGCCACGACATCGGCGATCTCGGAGGGCTCGCCCAATCGGCGCATTGGCGTGCGGCTGATGATCTTCGCTTTGGCTGCATCGTCGGTGAGCACGGCTTTTTGCGCCAGCTCGGTGGCAATCGTGCCGGGCGCTACCGCGTTGACGCGAATGCCGTGGTCGGCCAAGGCCAGCGCGGCCACTCGGGTGAGCTGGTTGATACCGCCCTTGCTCATGTTGTAGCTGGCGATTGATGGAATCGCCAGCACGCCATTGACCGAGCTCATGTTGACGATGCTGCCCTGTGTTTTGCCTGCCACCATGGCACGAGCAGCGGCTTGCGCCATCAGAAAGCTGCCTTTCAAGTTCACTCGGATCACCGCGTCAAAGTCTTCTTCGCTCACTTCCAAAAAGGGCGATGCCTTGAAGATGCCGGCGTTGTTCACGAGCACGTCAATACGCTCATGCAGCGCCAAGGTCTTCTGGATCAGCGCGTCAATCTGCGCTTTGTCGCCGACATCGCAATGCACATACTTGCCGTTCAG
>JANPAK010000061.1:0-1828 GCA_031429925.1 Variovorax sp. | reverse complement strand
GTCATCGCCGAGCTTGCTTGCACCGAAAATGCCAGAAGGCGCCAAGCGCGTCCAGAGGACAACGCCATCGTGGGTGGGCGAGCCACTGGCCACGCCTAACGTGAAGGGATTGCTGGCAATTCGCGTTTGACTCCAAGCACTGTGCGGCAGCCAAAGAGGTTGGGCGCTGACCGTTGCGAGCGCCGCAGCTTGGATCCAGCTGCGCCGTTGCATTTACTTCGCTACCAACTCTGTCGGTTCGTCGAACCCGTGAGCCGGACTATCGTCAAGCGGCGCTTTGTTGGCGCCAGGCACAGCTTTTCGCGCAAACAAGGTATACATGGTTGGGACGACGAAAATCGTCAGCAGCGTTCCCAAGCTCATGCCCCCGACAATCACCCAGCCAATTTGTTGCCGGCTTTCCGCACCCGCACCAGAGGATAGCGCCAAAGGCAAAGCGCCTAGCACCATGGCTCCGGTCGTCATCAAGATTGGGCGCAAGCGCAGCTTGGCCGATTGCTGAATCGCTTCTTTCGCTTCGACCCCCTTTTCCCGCAATTGATTGGCAAACTCCACAATCAGAATGCCGTGTTTGGTGATCAAACCCACCAGAGTGACCAGACCAATCTGACTGAAGACATTCAAGGTGCCTCCCGCCCATTGCAAGGCGAGCAAGGCACCCACCATCGATAAAGGAACCGACAGCATGATGACGAAGGGGTCAACGAAACTCTCAAACTGCGCCGCCAACACCAAGTAGATGAAAAGCAACGCCATCACAAACACGATGGCCAGTGAACCAGCAGCATTTCTAAACTCACGCGACTGTCCGTTCAAGTCGGTTGCATAACCGGGCTTCAGAACCTTCTGCGCCGTCGCGTCCATGAAGTCCAAGGCCTGTCCCAACGAGTAATCGGCGGCTAAGTTGGCAGTGATCGCAGCTGAGCGGCGCTGACCAAAGTGATTGAGTTCACGCGGCACCACGGTTTCGCGAATCCTCACCAAGGCCGACAAGGGCACCATCTGCTCGTTGCGGCCGCGCACGAAAATCTTCTCGATGTCATCCGGCGTGTCGCGCCCGGCAGACGCTGTTTGCACGATCACATCGTATTGCTCGCCCTCGCGCTTGTAGCGCGTCACATTCCGGCCACCCAGCATGGTCTCGACGGCTCTTCCCACCGCATCAATACTCACCCCCAAATCAGCCGCCTTTTCGCGGTCGATCTCAAAGCGAATCTCAGGCTTGTTCAAGCGCAAATCGGTATCGACCTGCAAAAAACCTGGGTTCTTGGCCAACTCATCTTGGAACTGACGCACCACTTGGGCAAGGTTTTGGTAGGAGTCAGACGTGACGATCACGTAATTGACCGGCCGGCTGTTGAAGCCTTGACCCAGCGAAGGTGGCGTGACGGGAAACGCCGTCACGCCCGGCAATCCAGCGATACGCGGCGCTATCTCGCGCGCTAACTCTGGTGTGCGCTTGGTGCGCTCCTCCCAAGGCGTGGTGCGGAAAAACACATTGGCCTGCGCCACGGTGGGGTTGCCGGCTACGGTGAAGATACGATCAAACTCCTTGTAATTGCCGCCGACACGCTCGATGGCCGCAACATATCGCAGGGTGTAATCAAGTGTGGAGCCGTCGGGCGCGTTCACCACGTTCAAAATCACGCCGCGATCCTCCAGTGGCGCGAGTTCTTGTTTGATGTCCTTGAGGATCACCCCTGTGCCTGCGGCTGAGGCCAACATAATCAACACAATCAGCCAGCGCACGCGCAATGTCCAAGCCAATACCGCTGCATAGCCATTGGTCATCTTCACAAGAAAAGACTCAATCCATCGGTCATAGAAC
>JANPAK010000060.1:0-4149 GCA_031429925.1 Variovorax sp. | reverse complement strand
CGGCATGGTGGGCACGCATGCCGGTGACATGATCGGCGAGATTGCGCTGGCGACTGAGATGGGCGCAGATGCCGTGGACATCGGCAAGACGATTCACCCGCACCCCACGCTTGGCGAATCCATCGGCATGGCGGCTGAGGTGGCGCATGGCAGCTGCACGGATGTGCCGCCTGTGCGCAAGTGACGCTGAAGAGCCGCAAAGTTAGCATCTGAAAGCGCTACAGCACTGCTAAGCTCGTACTGCCACTACTAGCTCTTACTGCATCAGCTGGTCCAAGCTGGACGGCTTGAACAGCCCTTCTGCGGGCACCAGCGCTTCGCCATGAGGCAAGCGCATCCCGTTCACGGCCGGCAGCACGGAGCCTGCACGCACCACACTGACGCTACTGGTGATGGCCTGCAAAGTAGCGGCATGGGCTGGCGAGACACCTGATCCATACATCCAGGCCAGTATTGATAGTGTGATGACTCCGGCGCGGATTTGCCTTGGCTCGGAGGCCGTATCGGTATGAGTCATAAAACCCTTGGCGTGGTGAGCACGTGGGTACAAAATGGAGGTTTCGATGGCGGTTAGCGCCCGCCGTCCCCCACCAACGCATACGGCGCCCAGTAAGCGGGGTGTGCAAACGTAGGCGTTGCCATCACTTTGAGCATCGCCTGACGCAGGCTTTCAGCCTTGGGCGCTTGAGGGTTCGAGATGTAATGCTCAAACGTTGCCGTGGTGAGTGCTGTAGCAGATTGGCTGTCAACCGCCCAGTGCGTTACCAGCAGGCTGCGTGCGCCAGCGTAAAAAAAACCCCGCGCCAAGCCGCTCAGGGCTTCTTCCGCTTGGCCATCAGCTGCTGCCGTGTTACAGGCTGAAAGTACGACCCAGTCGGCGTTGAGTTTGAGGGTCAGTACATCTTCTAAAGTCAGTAGTGGCGACAATGGGTTTGCAGCGTCTGCATTGCCTGCTGCTAACGCCAGTGCAGGCTGTGAAAGGTTGGGTAAGTCGCCCGCCATCAACCCGTGAGTAGCAAAAGCCACTACGCGTCGGCTGACCAAAGTGCCGTTCTTACTACTGGCCATCACGCTGTCGCGGGTGGCAGATGCGCCCAGTATCACGTCACTTGTTGCGTCGGCGCGCAGGGTATTGGCAATCGCCAGCAGTTCATCGCGGGTGTCAGGCAGTGGTGGAATGTCGGCATAGCGAAGCGCAGCGGGAGCGGTGGCGCGCATGTTTATCTTGTCTGTGGTGATGTCATCGAGCTGTGCGCTGCGTGACAGCGCGACTTTGCGCGCAGTTGGTACACCGGGCAAAGGGGCAATGGCAGCAACATTTGAAAATGCGGGATCACCCCAACCGATAAACGCATGTGTAGCCGGCTTATTTTTAGCGATGCTTTTCAGTGCCAGCCAGGCAGAAAGGCTCGGCACCTGCGTAATGCCGATTTTTTTTATGAGCCACGTTATCTCTTGCCCAGAGCCAACCCCCGGTTGCGTTTGCAATACTGCAAACGGCAATTGGCTAAGTGCGCCACCCGTTGCCACAATCCATTGCGTTTTATCTTGTAGTGTGGTGCTGACAGGGGCTATCAACTTCTGGTACAGCGTGTATGCAGCAACATTGTCAAACTGCGTTGGCGCACCCTTGATGTTGGCAAAGTCCAGATTGTTGCGTAGCCGCTTGACCAGCTCGTTAATTTCAGTCTCAGGCATGGCCACGCGGGAAAACGCAGCCGGTTTGTCACGTGCCACAGCCCACACGTAAACGGCGTCCGTCGTAGGTAGCACCATCAGCAGGGCTTGTGATGCATCCAGCTGTTGTGCAATGTCCTGCGCGTTGGGCATGGATGGGCGCACTAGGCGGTCATAATCAGGGAACTTTGCCTTGATCTCTCTTTGGTATTTAATCCGTTCGGTCTCAAGCAGCGCAATACGGGTCCGCATTTGCGCTGCAACGCCCGGCAACTGCAACGCATTGCCGCCAGCGTCGCCGCTTAAAAAGCGCCGTAGCCCAGCAATTTCGTTTTTTGCGTCCTGCTCAAGCCGCACGACATCCACCATAGCGGGCGTATTTGCAGCAGCACGAACTGCAGCATCGTTGAGTGCGTCTTGTACGCTGCCTGACCTGACCCAGTCGGCGGGACCCATGGCCTCAACGGCGTTTTCTTCCGGTGTGACGGCCATGGCTTCAAGGTAAGTCGAAAAAACGTCTTCGCGCCGCTCCTTGCGGGAGCCGGTGTTTTCAAGATAGTCTGCATTAGCTGCAGACATATAGCCTCGAACAGCTGCTTTCAGCAAGGGCACTGCTTGTGCTCGGCCTTCTGTAGTACCCATTCGCCAGAGGGCGACACCTTGCAGCCCGCGACTTTGGACTGTAAAAAAATGATTCTCACCGTAAGCTTTTTCTGAGTCCGACGCGCTCACACGAAACAGTTCAGCCGATTGAGCGTAGCGTGCATTCCCTAAATTTGCCAATGCCCGGCCAAACGGATATTTGATAAGTGATTTCGTATGTACGTCATCGCCCGCGAGCACATCCAGGCGCTCATAAAGCGCCAAAGCTTGAGGCCACTTTTTCTGGGCCGCCATGACCGCCGATAGGGTGTTGGCAATATTGGCTCGGCCAGCCGCAATACCGCTGTAACCCAGCTTCTCCAGCGCCGCATCTGCTTTTGCGCTTAGGGTTTCAGCCTGGGCAAACTCCCGCTGCGAAAATCGTATTCTTGCGGCTAGGTTGTAAATACTTGCCAGTGTGCCTGCAGGCAACTCCAATTCATTTGAAATCCGCATGTAGTCCGACAAAGCGACTTCTGCCTCACCATGACGGCCAGCTGCGCGCAGCGCATATACTTTTCTCCCCAGACTGATGGCCAGACTTTCCTGGACGAAGCCGCGTGATGTCGGGCTCTCGCTCATCATCCCCAGCGGTAGTGCAATCCGTGCATATTTTTCACTTTCGATAGCGGCAGTCACAGACGCGGGATACTTGCCCAAACTGTCTTCAAGCAAAGACAGACACAGAAAATTCCGGTATTGGGCGCGTTCCAGTTCAAGTTTTTGCCATGATTGTTTGGCTTGTGTTCGCAGCGCGTTAACTCTTTGCAGGTTTTCTGCTATTGCCTTTCGGGCCGCCGCATGCTTGTTCTGATTAATCAAGTCGCATGCAATGCGTGCCAGTATGAAAGTAGCGGCATAGGGGTTGGCACTCGCAGCTGCTTGCTGCATTAGGGCATTGGCTTCTTCGACCTGGCCGCGCCCCATCAACTGCCGGGCAAGATCGCTTCTCAAGCCCGCGTCAGGCAAGCGCTTGACGGCCTCCCGCAATACAGCCTCGCGCTGTCCCTGCTCGTTCAGACGAAACGAGGCAGCATTTTTTTCTCCAAAGTGCAGACGCAAACCTTCTATCGTCAGGCCTTCAGGAATCGGCTCTGCCAGGATGGCACGCAATTTCTTATCTTCTTCAGGTGTGACTTGCCTGAATTGTCTAGCGATCTCGTCGGACTGCCCCCACGCAGCAGTGGCAAAGGCAAGGGAACAAATAATATAAGCACTTTTGCGCAGAATTCTCAAAAGTAAGTTCATTGCACAATCTTGAGTCAAAGCTGCATTTTTTGCAACAAAAGCCAAGCGGTGCGGATGGTTTGGTGGATGCGCCGGTGTCAGCCAGCTTCATCGCCACGATGATCTGATGCAAGGCGCCGATCGTGATCTGGTGAAGATCTGGCAAAAGATGAACGCCAAGCGCTTTGACAACATCATGCTCAACACCAAAACGGTGGGTGCAAAAGCGACGCCGCAGGGCATTGAAGTCAGCTTCGCTTCTGCCGTTGAAGGCGGTACTGCCCCCGCACCGCAAACTTACGATCTCGTGCTGCAAGCCGTGGGCCGCACACCGAATGGCAAAAAGATCGCCGCAGACAAAGCAGGCGTCGCCGTGACTGACCGTGGCTTCATCAACGTCGATATCCAAATGCGCACCAATGTGCCCCACATTTTCGCCATCGGCGACATCGTGGGCCAGCCCATGCTCGCGCACAAGGCGGTGCATGAAGCGCATGTGGCCGCTGAAGTGATCGCAGGCGAGCAGCAAGGCAACAAAGAGCTGGCAGCTGCAGCCTTCAACGCACGCGTCATCCCCAGCGTGGCCTACACCGACCCCGAAGT
>JANPAK010000059.1:0-7541 GCA_031429925.1 Variovorax sp. | reverse complement strand
CGGCAAAGTAAGTTTGCAGATGCTGTGTCATATCACGAGTTCCGATACGCGGTTGTCCAAGAAACGCAACGCGGATAGCACCGTGAGCATCGAGGTTTTGGGGTTGTTAGGCAAGGGCTGATTGCGCATCTCCAGCTTCATCTTTCCGAAGGCCCCTTCGATCTCAATTTCATGCATGTTCTCTGTTTGCGTACCGTCGGCGATCAAGCGCACTTGGGTAGCATCGAGCCCGAGGCCGGCCAATGCAATGGTTGCAGCGACATTGGCATTTTTAGGATACTGTGCCGCAGCCTCGCGTGCGGATGCTTCAAAAATGATAGCGCTTTGCGCAGTATTGGAAAGGGCTAAAAGGTCAAAATACGTCTCAGCCGGGGTACCCTTCCAAGCCAACGGAGGCTTGCGGCCGGTATAGCGTACATACGTCAAGCCTGCTTGTTTGGCTGCAGCGATCGCGTCAATGCCACCGATCGCGCCGGCCAGCAAATGCAGCTGCGTGCCGCCTTGCTTGGCGGCGTCTTCTAAGGCCTGCGCCACGCCAGGATCGGCCAAGGCGCCAATGGACAGTGTCGCGCAAGCAATGCCGCGGCGCAGCGCTGGCAATACATGATCATGCAAAGCACTGTGGCCTGCGCATTCGAGCACAAGTTGTGCGTCTTTTGGCACCTCGCTCACTGCTTGCACGCCTTGCGGTAGCGTGGCTTGTACCTGCGCGATGCGCACTGCACGAACAAGGACATGACTGATCTTCACACGCGCATGACCTTCTAATCGCTGCACAATGGCTTGGCCAATTGCACCATAGCCGATCAGGCAGACATGGAGAACAGGTGCAGCCATCGTCGTCATAGCTTCCTCTGCGGTCCCGCAAACTTTTCGTTGAACGGCCCCCAAGCTTTCATGTCCACTTCAAGCACCGTGGGGCCACGGCCTTGCAAGGCTTCTTTGAGCTGCGCTTCAACCTGCGCGGGCTCGGTGCTTTTGACATGCTTCACGCCCATGCTCGCGCACAGTAGCGAAAAGTCTGGCGTATGCAGATCAACATAGCAATGGCGACTGCCGTAATCCGCATCCTGGATGTTTTTGATGACGCCGTAGCCGCCGTCGTTCATCAAAATCACGAGGATGTCGGCCTGCTCCTGCGCCGCGCAAGCGAGCTCGCCCACATTGAGCATGAAGCCGCCGTCGCCAGCAAGCACTATCGTTTTCATAGCGTCTTGCGCAGATTTCATGTCGGCGAGGGGTTGCTGTTCTTGATAAACCTCTGCGGCTATGGCCGCACCAATCCCCATTTGCAAACCCTGCCCAATACCCCCGCCTAAGGCATGCACGCCCGCCCGTGGATGGCGCAGCACCAAGCTGCGGTTGCCCCACATCGTGTTGCTCAAAGTAATGTCGCGCACCCAAATGCATTGGCCTTGAAGCTCGCTGGCCACAACACGATTGAGCGTATCTTTCAAGCCCACATACTTTGCCAAAGATGCATCCACCTGCTGCTGCGCGACTTGTTTGGCTGCGGCAATCTCGGCATGCCAGCTGCCCTCCGCATGCCAGCCTTGCAACGCATCAGCGAGCGCATTCAAAGCGAGAGCAGCATCTGCTTGGATAAATTGTTCACATGCATAGGCTTGCGCTTGCACTGCAGGATTCGCATCAATCCGAAAGCGCCGCGCTGGAAGCGCAAGCTTGTACTTCATGGTTTCGTTGCTACGCAAACGCGAGCCCACAATCAACATCGCATCACAGCGCTGATAAAGATCGGCGCTAGCGCGTTGCAATTGGAAAGCGCCCAGCGTGGCCATATGATCTTCCGCAATCACGCCACGGCCTTGTACCGTGGTGACCACGCCGACACCCAAGTCCACCAAACGCTGCGCCGCCGCACTTGCATGTCGCGCCCCACCACCGAGCCACAGTAATGGCCGCTGGCTGCCTCGCAAGGCCTGGGCGAGCTGCGCAATTAGGCCAACATCTGGTGCTTTTGGCGCTATGAATAGAGGCGCATTCTGCGCAGATTCTATTAAAGCAAAGTGCTGATTTGGCTCTAAAAATGCCTGCTGCACATCAATCGCAATCTCCACACTCACTGGGCCGCAAGGCGGTGTGAGTGCTAATCGAGCAGCGCAAGTAAGGACTTCCCAAGCCTCTTGCGGGCTGGTGATGCGAAACGCGCCTTTACCCACTGCACGCAGCATGCCCTGCTGATCGGGATGCTCATGGATGAAGCCCCAGTTCTTGTCGATCCATTGAGAATCAATTTGCCCTGTGAGATGCAAAAGCGGTGTGCCTGCAGTCATGGCTTCCACCAAAGCGCCGGCCGCATTGCCTGAGCCGGTGCCGGTGCTGGTGACGACCACGCCCAGCGTGCCGCTCACGCGCGCTGCGCTATCGGCCATATTGGCCGCGCCGGCTTCACCGCGTGCAGAGACAAAGCGAATCTTGCCCAAGCGATAGAACGCATCCAACATCGGCATGTTATGAATCGAGATCACGCCAAACGCCAAGCGTACCCCTTGAGCCTGCAGGAACCGTGCGACGATTTCGCCTGTGTTGATAGGATGCTCGTTCATTCGCGATACCTTTAGGTGTGTTGCAGCCGCCACGACAAGGTTTGCGCCGCGTCTCGCGCCTGCGCAATGAGCGTGGGTAGTTTTTCTTCAGCGATGCGGGAGGACAGAACCGTGATGCTGATGGCAGCGCAAACCTCTTTGTCGCCATTGACCACTGGCACGGCGACGGTTGAGATGCCCGCTTCAAATCCGCCTTGGCTCACCGCATATCCTGCGGCTTTCGCTGCATCGATCGCCTCTTTTAGTTCCTGGGGCGTTCTTGGTGTCGTTTTGCTATATGCGGGCATGTCTTGGTTTGCGTACAGCTGCTCAAGCGCCTCTAGGGACATGTCTGCCATCAGAACCCGTCCCAGTACGGTCGCGTGGGCGGGCAGCCTCGCGCCAACTTGTATCGCATGAAAAGTGGCCAAGCGCCCAAGGGACTTGGCAACGAAAACGACATCGCGCCCGTCTCTGACCACGATATGAGCGGAGTAGCCGCAGGCGTCTGACAATGATTCAATGACCGGCCGACCTTGCTCCGTCAGTTCCATTGATGACAAAAATTCAAAGCCTAAGCGCAACACGGCCACGCCCAGCCGGTAGCTGGGGTGACTTCCTGGCTCGCCGACGCGCTCAACAAAGCCGGCGTGCTCTAGTGTTTGCAGCATTCTGAATACGCTCGCACGCGGCAGATCTGCCATTTTGGCCAGTTGTGCGCCAGTCAGAACGCGGCGCTGATGCGTAAAAAACCCAAGGATCTCCAAACCCCGTGCCAGGGCCGGCACGGTGTAGCGAGATTCTGATGGGCGCACGCCAACTCGACCAGATGCCTCAACCATGGATCGCCTTTTGCGTTTGAATGAGAAGGTCGGCTATCGGCATTGGCGCTTCCAGCGCGCATAAATGCCCTGCGCCCAACAACTCTACGTACGGCGCTGCAACGAGTTCTGCCAGTTTTCGGCAACCCTCTGGTGGGGTGATGATGTCTTGGTCACCGCATGCGACGGCGATGGGCGAATGACTGCTATGACGAAAACTGTCCAAATCCATTCGAATATCGGCATGGCTCAACATGCTTGTGGCTTGGGTATAACCGCCTTCGTTCAATCGGCTCATCATGTCAATGGCCAACGCCAATTGTTGCGTGTTGGCGCTTGGCGAAAGCAGGCGTAGGGCGCGTTGCTGAGCCATTTTCTGCAGGCCCAGACTGGCCATGGCTTGTAATCGTTCGTCACGCTTTTGCTGCTGTACAGCAAGCGAGGCCGATCCGTAGCCTTGCGCGGGTGCGAGCAAGGTCAGCGCTTTCACGCGATCTGGGCGTAAGCCCGCAGCAGCAGCGGCCATGATGCAGCCCAATGAGTGGCCCACCAAATGCACGGACTCTACTTTGAGCTGGTCTAGCCAAGCCCAGAGAATACGGCCGTAATCCGCTGCTTTCGGTTCAGGGGCAGTTAGTGGGGTGCTGTCGGCGTAACCTGGCGCATCCCACGCCAGCACATGACCAAGCTGGTCGTTGTCAAGTAATTCGATCCAACTGCCTGAGCCGGAGCCTATACCGTGCAACAGCACCAGCGGAATTGCGCCCGCGCCTGCATGCGCCTGGCGGTAACGCACAAATCCAAGGTGCGGCAATGCACATCCGACAGTCGGTGCGGCGAGAACGCGATCGAGCAGGCTCATAATCTAGACGAAATGCAGGGTCATTCAGCGCTTGAGTTTCGCTAGCGGTGAATCGGGCGGATAAGTGGGAGTGATTGGTTTTGGCGAGCCGAGCATTACACACATCAAGGCATCTTCATCACCAATGTTGTGCTCTTCGCGATAGACGCCCGGTGGTACCGAGATCAGATCGCGATCACCCAAGGTTGCCTCCCAGCGCTGCCCGTCTTTCTCGCAGATAACCTTCATTTTTCCACGCATGACGAAGAAAATTTCCTCGACGTCATAGTGAATATGGCTGGGGCCAATATGTCCACCCGGAATTACCATCGTAGAGAAGGTGAAGTGTGCGGTAGGCACCGTATTCAAGTCTTTTGCGACCCCCGCGCCCCCTGTGCCGACATACCGCATCTGCGCACGTCGGTACTTCGGGTCATAGTCTGCTTGAAACTTCAGTGCATCCCAGTCATACTGGCGTGTCGCAAAGCGTGCCACGCGGCTGTCCAGCCATTGCGCAAAGCTCTGATCACTTTGCTGCATCATGCTCTGCTGGATTTGTGCTTCGGGCGGGATCAAGGCATCCATCAGTCCGCGCTCGTTGTATTGGGCATCATTCGCTGCTTGCATCACGCTCTCCTGTTTAATTCATCACATATCCGCCATTGACTGGCAAAACTTGACCACTCACAAAACTCGCGCCGGCGCTGAGCAAGAACACCACTGCTGCTGTGCAGTCTTGGGGTTGCTGCTCGCGCGCTATCGCACGGCCGTTTTTGTATTGCTCGTGCCGGGCCTGCGGCACGTATTCGGTGGACTCACCCACCACCAAGCCTGGCGCTATCGCATTGACGGTGATGCCATCTGCACCCATCTCACGTGCCATGCTGCGAGTCATGCTGATCACCGCACCCTTACTTGCAACATAGGCCATCAAACGCGGGGCGCCCCACAATGCGGTATCCGAGGCAATATTCACAACACTTGCGGCACTGCCTTGACCGGCCGCAGCCTTGAGGTGAGGATGCGCCGCCGATGTCACCATCCACAAGCCCTTAATGTTGACTTGCATCACACGATCGAACATGTCTTCCTGCAGCTCATGCATTGACTTTCCGCCCGAGTTGGTGATCGCTGCGTTGTTGATCACGCCATCCAGCCCCCCCAGCCACATCGCTGCCGCTTCAACACCCGAATCAACCGAGGCACGGTCAGCCACATCCATCTCGACGAAGTGTGCTGCCTCACCCATTGCTTGAGCCAAGGCCATTCCTTGATCAACCACGACGTCCGTGATCACCACCCGAGCACCCGAAGCAACGCAGGCGCGCGCAAAGGCCTTTCCCAAGCCCCGAGATGCACCCGTAATAAGGATGCGCCGACCAAGCAGGTGGGTTGAGGAAGAAGTCATTTTGATTTACTGGTGAATCAGTGATTTGCTAATGATTTATTGTGGCATGATTTGGGCAAGGTTGCAAGTACTTTTTCAATCAATAGGTAGCTTGCGTATCATTCAACAAGTATTCAATTCAGACAAAAAAGGAAACACATCATGGATATGGGTATTACAGGTCGTTGGGCCTTGGTCGGCGGGGCAAGTAAAGGATTGGGTTACGGCTGTGCCGCAGCCCTAGCGCAGGAGGGCGCGAACGTTATCATGGTCTCGCGTGGCCTCGAAGCGTTGGAAGCATCTGCTATAAAATTGAGAGCAGTTTGCGCAGATTCTGCATCGGCCAACGGCTTAAAGTCTCCCGAAATCCTTACGGTGGCTGCTGACATCACCACGGCAGTTGGCCGCGCGGCTATCTTTGCTCTGCGCAAGGACTTTGATATCGTGGTGACCAACGCGGGCGGCCCTCCGGCGGGTGACTTTCGCACTTGGGATCGTGACACGTGGCTCGCCGCCCTAGACGCGAACATGCTGACCCCGATTGAGCTTATCAAAGCGACGGTCGATGGCATGGCAGCAAGGGGCTTTGGTCGCATCGTCAATATCACCAGTAGCGCTGTGAAGTCACCCATCGACATCCTTGGCTTATCCAACGGTGCGCGCAGCGGACTGACTGGGTTCGTCGCTGGTGTCGCCCGATCCAGTCTCGCCGCCCAAGGTGTGACGATCAACAATTTGCTTCCCGGCATTTTCGACACCGACCGGTTAGCAAGTAACTTTGCCACGCAAGCAGCCAAGAGCGGCAAGCCCGTCGAGGAAGTCAAGGCAGCGCGCATTGCCGCTTTGCCAGGTAAGCGCTTGGGCAACGCCGAGGAGTTTGGCAAGACCTGCGCCTTCTTGTGCAGTCAACATGCAGGCTATATCAATGGTCAGAACATCTTGATCGATGGCGGAAGTTTTCCAGGTACGTTCTGACTGACTTGCCCCTTGAGGCCAGTTGTGTTGGTTGTTATCAACATGCGCCGGAGGCTTTCCCCAAGATGCGCGGTGATCGCCTTCAAAGCGATGCGCCGGTTCGCACAACGCCTTGCCTTTAAGGCCGATCAAGTCACCGTCAATAATCGATGGGGCTGTGCGTCGAGCTTCGTCAAGGCTGCGCGCGTCGCTCGCACGGTAAGGGTCTCATCTTCCACTGGCGCGAGCAAACCCGCCTGAAGGTAGGAAGCGAGCCGACGCAATTGGAACAAATAGGTCAGTCCAGCAGTATCTGCAAAAAGATACATCTGCCCCCGCGCGCTGCGCCAGGCATACTGCACGCGCACCATTTTTCCTTTGTGATCCAGGTGGTACCAACTACCGCGTTCAAGCTCTTGAGCCCACGCCCGCATGGCCTGCGAGGCGTCGCTACCGCCTTCGCTGATGATCTCGACGCCAGTCATATCGATACCCAACATCAACTCAATGCTTTCGGCGTCCAGTTGCAAATCGCCAACGTCCTCATCCGACACGAAGTCTTCAAGATGCTTGATGCGTTGCGCAACCTCTGCCACCTGGCCTTGATCCATGGCAGCAGCTTTTGACATAAAGACTTCCGCCAACGCATCGCTCAAAGATTTGATATGCCCGTCTTGTTGTGGGTTGTCCATGCCAAGCAGAGTCATGCCTGCCCTCAGGCGCTTGAGCAAATCAGGCAAATCAGCGATCACCTTGGCACGTTCGGCGCGGTTGGGTTTGACGCTAGCAGCCCACAACAAATCGGTCGCCACTTTCTTGAGCGCCAAGGTTTGCTCATGCTGGGGGCCGTGCTTCATCGCACCGATGGCCAACACTTCTGCCCATACCTTGAAGAGATATTCTCGGATTTCATCACGCATGGGCAAATTCCCCAGCATCTTTCGCAGTTCAATCGTGAATTGGATCGCCGCAGTTTCTTTTTGCTCGACCTG
>JANPAK010000058.1:0-6096 GCA_031429925.1 Variovorax sp. | reverse complement strand
GCGCTGCAATGGTCTATGACATAGAGCCAATCACGAATATGCATGCCATCGCCGTACACCGGCAGCTTTTTCCCCGCCAAGCCGTTCACTAACAACCGAGGGATGAGTTATACGGGAAAATGGTATGGGCCATAGTTGTTGGAGCAGTTCGTGGTTAGCGTAGGCAAGCCGTACGTGTGGTGGTAAGCACGTACAAGGTGGTCGCTGGCGGCTTTGCTGGCGGAATAGGGGCTGTTCGGCTCGTAGGCGTGGTTTTCAGTGAATGCCGGAGCGCCGGGAGAAAGTGAGCCATACACTTCATCCGTGGAGACATGCAGATACCGAAATGTGGCGCGATCCTCGGAAGGCAAGCCAGACCAGTAGTGGCGAACTGCTTCAAGCAGCCGGAATGTGCCTACGATGTTTGTTTGGATGAAGGCCTCTGGGCCATGGATCGACCGGTCTACATGGCTTTCAGCTGCAAAATGAACCACTGCAGAAGGCTGGTGACTCTGCAGCAGTTGATCTATGAGTGCTGTGTCGGCGACGTCGCCATGCACGAAGAAAATATCGACGTCGCCTATTAAACTTTTCAGGTTCACAAGGTTTCCCGCATAGGTTAGCGCATCGACATTGACCAGCGGGCGATGGGTCAGCTCACGCCAGTCCAATACGAAGTTTGCGCCGATGAAGCCAGCACCCCCAGTGACGAGTATTTTATTCATGACGGAATTTTAAGGGGTGAACACCGAGATCGCTAAGTGCCTCCCCCGGTTAACATCAGCATATGCTGGCTAAGTTAATGAGTTTGTTTCTATTGGGCTTGGTGAGAGTACTGACCGGGGCTCAGGCACGATGGTATGGTTGTCCGCCTAAAGCTGAGCAGCGCATTTATTTTGCGAATCATCAAAGCCATGCGGATTTGGTCATGATATGGGCTGCGTTGCCATCTGAACTGCGCAGCATCACGCGGCCAATTGCCGCTAAAGACTACTGGACTCAAACCCCATTCAAGGAGTGGATTACCACCAAAGTGTTTAATGCGGTGTACGTTGATCGTGAGCGCAAGGCAGATGAGAGTGGCGTGTTTAGCGACCCGCTTGCCCCTTTGATGGATGCGCTGGCGAATGGAGATTCCATCATCCTCTTTCCCGAAGGAACGCGCGGCCACGAAGAGTTGCCGCAAAAATTCAAAAGCGGGTTGTACAACCTTGCTCTGAAGTTTCCGAATGTGGTTTTGGTGCCAGCTTGGATCAATAACATTCAGCGTTTGCTGCCCAAGGGCGAGGTGGTTCCAGTGCCCGTGTTGTGCAGTGTGACTTTCGGTGTACCCATGCAGATCCTGGAGAATAATGGCATTACCGAAGATCATGCAGCTTTTGCCGAGCGCGCGCGTGAAGCGGTGATTGCATTGCGCGAGGTATGAATCGATGAATCAGTCTTTGCGCTCTCTATCAAGTACACAGCAGGTCGGCTTGCTGTTTTTAGTCGTTTTTGGATTGTTGGTGGTTTCCTCGCTCGTGTTATTCGCTTTTTCACTGAGAGAGCGCGAGACCCAGCGCGGGCGCACTATCGCCGATGAGGTGAAACGCTTGTCGGGCCTATTGCAAGCCTCGTGGGTTGTGACGCTGGTTTTCTGGATGGGTTGGGTATTGGGGGAAACAGTTGCGACAGTGCTGTTTGGCATCCTAGCGTTCTTTGCGCTGAGAGAGTTTATGACACTATCGCCCACGCGCCGCGGCGATCATCGCAGCCTGATACTGGCCTTTTTCGTCATACTGCCGATCCAGTTTTGGCTCGTTGTCACCAAGCATTTTGAACTATTTACTGTTTTCATCCCGGTGTACGTTTTCTTGGCCATCCCAGTGGTGAGCGCGTTGGCAAATGACCCTCAGCGGTTTCTTGAGCGCAATGCGAAGCTACAGTGGGGCATCATGGTCTGCGTTTATGGGATGAGCCATGTGCCTGCCTTGTTGCTATTGGAGTTTCCGCGGTGGAATGAAGCCAAAAATGTCTTTTTAATGTTTTTTCTTGTTTTTGTCGTACAGGTGTGCATGGTTGTACAGCATGTAGTTCAGCGCTGGATCAAGGGGACACCGCGTGCGCCTTTGATCAGTACCAGCTTCACTTGGACTAGTTGCGCCATCGGTGTCGCAGTTGGTGGCTTTGTCGGCGGGTTGCTGGCCGGCATCACACCATTCAAGCCGGGCCAGGCGCTTGGGATGGCGCTGATCGCTTGCATTGCGGGGAGCCTTGGGCATTTGGTGATGAAAGCACTGAAGCGTGATCGGGGTGTGACCAACTGGGGTGGGGCTCGTTCAGTGACGGGCGCCACAGGCTTGCTGGACCGTGTGGATGCACTTTGCTTTGCAGCGCCGGTGTTTTTCCATTCGGTACGCTGGTATTTTGACTTGTGAACCCACATTTTTCCTGCAATTTAGCCTGCACATACACATGAAATTTGCGCATGACGCTATAATTTTCATAGCTACTCTTGATCATCACGACCGGAAGCAAGATGCGCATCCTTGGAATTGATCCGGGATTGCAAACCACGGGTTTTGGCGTCGTTGATGTGTCGTCATCGGGTTTGACCTACGTCGCAAGCGGTACGATCAGTACTATGCATCTTGATCGAGGCAATCTGCCTGGGCGGCTAAAAGTGCTGTATGACGGAGTGCGTGAAGTGGTGGCAACCTACCAGCCAGATCAGTCATCTGTAGAGATAGTGTTTGTCAACATCAATCCACAAGCCACTTTGCTTCTGGGTCAAGCGCGGGGGGCTTGCGTGACTGCCTTGGTGTCATTGCATCTGCCGGTCGCCGAGTACACCGCTTTGCAACTGAAGCAGTCTGTTGTGGGCTACGGCAAAGCCGCCAAATCGCAGGTGCAGGAAATGGTAATGCGCTTGCTGAAGCTGCCTGGACTGCCGGGCAAAGATGCGGCAGATGCTTTAGGGCTTGCCATTACTCACGCGCATGCCGGGGCTGCTATGGCGCGCATTGCTCAGGTAGCCAACTTAAAGCCTACTTCGCATGCAAGCTTCAAAGCGGGCCGCAGTTACTGATTTGCGGGCATATGGAGCGACGGTCTTTTTGTGCGGAGCACAAGACAGTTTCGATGCCGTGGCTTTCCGAACCTAGAAGGGCAGCTTGGGCATACCACCGATCCCAAGCGCACCCTTTGTGCCTCCACCCATAGCCCCTATCTTCTTCATCATTTTCATCATGCCGCCACCCTTCATCTTTTTCATCATGCTGCGCATCTGGTCGAATTCGTTCAGTAGGCGGTTAACCTCTTGGATTTGAACTCCTGAGCCACCAGCGATGCGTCGCTTGCGGCTTGCTTTGGACTTGCCATCCATCAATAAGCTTGGATTGCGCCGTTCCTTGGCACTCATGCTACTGATGATTCCTTCTTTGCGCACGATATCCTTTTCGGCGCGGGAGAGATCAGCTGTGGAGGCTTTGCCGGCCAACTGCGAGGGCAGTTTGTCCATCAAACTGGACAGTCCCCCCATGCTCTTCATCTGCTGTATCTGGTCAAGAAAGTCCTGCAAATCAAAGCTTTCGCCGCTCTTGAGCTTTGCTGCCATCTTCTGCGCAGATGCCATGTCGACATTTTGTGTGACTTGTTCGACCAATGCCAAGATGTCACCCATGCCAAGAATTCGGCTGGCAAAGCGCTCTGCATCAAATACCTCTAACCCATCAATTTTTTCGCTCACACCAGCAAACTTGATTGGCACGCCAGTAATCTGCCTGACGGACAGAGCCGCACCGCCGCGTGAATCTCCGTCAGTCTTCGTCAAGATGATGCCGGTCAACGGCAGCGCTTGCTTGAAGGCTTTGGCAGTGTTAATCGCATCTTGGCCTTGCATCGCGTCGACAACAAAAAGCGTTTCGACCGGTTTGAGAATGTCGTGAAGCTCCTGTATTTCCTTCATCAATTGCTCGTCAATAGCCAAACGCCCAGCGGTGTCTACGAGCAACACGTCGAAGTGATGATTCTTGGCATATGCCAGAGCATCCCGGGCGATGTCCGACGGTTTTTGGTCGGGCGTGGACGGAAACCACTCAGCGCCAGCCTGCGCGGTCACTGTTCTGAGCTGCTCAATCGCCGCAGGCCGATACACGTCGCCCGATACTGTCAGCACTCTTTTTTTACGTTTAACAATAAGGTGCTTGGCAAGCTTGGCGGTGGTGGTCGTTTTGCCTACCCCCTGGAGGCCTGCCAACATGATGACAGCGGGTGGTTGTGCGGCAAGGTTGATATCGCTGACGCCTTCGCCAATCGTCGCAACTAGTTCTTTGTTGACGATTCCGACCAGTGCCTCGCCTGGCCGGAGGGAACCAACCACGGCTTGTCCGAGGGCTTTGTCTTTGACTCGTGCAATAAAGTCGCGCACGACCGGCAATGAGACGTCGGCTTCAAGCAATGCCATCCGGACCTCACGCAGCATATCTGCCACATTTGATTCCGTGATGCGGGCCTGTCCGCTGAGCGATTTAACGAGTTTTGAAAGGCGTTCGGAGAGAGCAGATGCCATAAAGTGGAACCGATGAGGTGCGCTTGCGAGAGTAAACTACAAAGTATGATTTTATCCAGCGCGACTTCATGGGCGGGAATGGCTTGGTTTTGGGTGCTAGCCAGTGTCGCCTTGATAGCTTACATCCTACCAGTCGCCCAACTCGAGCTGTCGGTATCGGCAGTAAGGATCAGCCTGCGCGTGGCTTGGCTTGCGCATGGCCTAATATTGGGGGGCGCCCTGTTTTCAGGGCGCTTCGGATTTGGGCCAGCAATATCAATCACTGCTTGGCTGGTGCTAACCGTCTACGCTGTAGAGAGTAGCTTGTATCCGCAGCTTCAGAGTCGTCGTGTTTTGGCAGTCCTGGGAGCTGTGGCGCTGGTTGTTGGGCTTATCTTTCCGGGTTCGACGCTGCATGCCAAAGCATCGATTTGGTTGCCTTTGCACGGCGCTCTAGGCGTGGCTGCATATGGCATGCTGGCTGTTGCGACAGTGCATGCTTGGTTGATGACTCGGGCTGAATCTCAGATGCGCGCCGCTTCGCCGACCCCGCATGCTCAAGACGTGGGACTGCCGCTGATGACCCTAGAGCGTTTGATGTTCGGCTTTGTAATGGTCAGTTTTGTGCTCCTGAGCGCGACTTTGCTGGCCGGTTTGTTGTTTGGTGAGGACTTGTACGGAATGGGCAATGCTTGGACCTGGAGTCATAAAACGATCTTTTCCGTGTTGGCTTGGCTCGTACTGGCGGTGCTCTTGTGGGGACGCCGCCAAATGGGCTGGCGCGGAAAAAAGGCCGCAAGATGGGTCTACGGCGGCGCACTGATGCTGCTATTAGCGTACGTTGGTTCGAGTTTTGTGCTTGAAGTTCTCCTTCAGCGCAACTCGTAAGGCGCAGATACGATGAAATATCTTATCGTGATCATGGTCGTCCTTTTCGGTGCATGGCTTTGGCGCAGAAATCGAGAGGATACCGGGAAGGCCCTCAAAGCGAAGGATGCTCAGACCTCATCCAGTTCGACCTCAACTGAGGCCCAGCTTGTAGTGAGTTGTGCGCGTTGTGGTGTGCATGTGCCGCAGGGTGAAGCATCAAAGGGAACGTTCGGGAGTTACTGCAGCCCAGCGCATCGTCAAGCTCAGGAGGGGTAATGGCATTTGTACCAAGCCGCTTTGACGCTTTGCTCGATGCAAGTTCACCATCTAGCCGCGTGCTAGACCTGCGCGACCGGGAAAGCGGTATGCCGCGGCTATGGCGCGGTTTCATGGCGGCTCGGATACTTGTCGCGGGCGTATTGCTTTTACTGTTGTTGTATCTGCGCTTGATGGGTCATCAACCGCAAAGTGCAGCCTTGGTCGTGTGCTTGTCATATTTGGCAATCGCTGTTTGGGTGCGAGTATTGGGCAAGCCGACGTTGCCAGGCGATAGGTTCGATCCGCAATGGCTTTTCACCGTGGGCGTCGACGTGTTGGTTTTTGGGTTACTGCTCTAACTGGCCGCTAAGCTGGGCTGGCTGGCCGTGCGCTAGAAGGATTTTATTTTCGAGATCATCGGCCTCGATAAAAAAACCGCCGCCAGCGTCATGACGCCGCGT
>JANPAK010000057.1:0-3309 GCA_031429925.1 Variovorax sp. | reverse complement strand
GTGGTGGCGGGAATGAGCAGCACATCCACCGCTTCCGGGTGCGAGCGGTCTTTGCTTTGCAAGATGCGCCAGAGCGTGGCCAAGCGCTCAGAAATCAAATCTTGGTGCGGTGAAAACGTGTCGTAGGGCAGCGTCTCCCAGTCCGGGAAAATCACGCTGCGCAGAGCCGGCTGAAAAAACGCCATCTCGTCTTGCAGGCGCTGGGCATCGGCGGCATTCGCACACACGATGGCCGTGATGTGGCCGCGCTGCTTTTGAGTGAGCGCGAATTCGCCCAGCATCAGCGCATCGGCGCTGGAGATGGGGCGCGGCATCGTGTAACGTTTGCCGGGGGTGAGCTTGGGGAAATCCATTGATCTGGTTGCCGAAATGACGAATACCCCGTTTCTTGCGAGACGGGGTGTGAATGCCGTGATTTTAAGTGCTGTAGCCTCACGTTGGCGATGCTCGAATGAATGCCCCTGCATGGTGTAATCTGGCGCACTGAGGAGACGCCCCATGCATGGTTTACTTGCCCAAAAACGTGTTTTGATCACCCAATCGACGCAGTTCATGGGGCCGATGTTGTGCGAGGTGTTTGCAGAGCAGGGCGCAACCGTGGTGGCCAGCGAGCGGGATCTTTCAGACCCGCAGGCCGCCGATGAGGTGGTGCGCGAAGCGATGGCGCAACTGGGCGAGATTGACGTATTGGTGGTCAACCTGGCCTATCCCGCACCCAGCACGCCAGTTGGGCAAGTGTCTGCGCAGGAGTGGCGCGATGTGTTTGCCGCGCTGGTCGATCCCCTGCCGCGTTTGGTGCAAGCCGTGAGCCCGCAGATGACGGCGCGGCGCAGCGGCAAAATTTTGGTGATGGGCAGTTCATCTGCGCTCAGGGGCATGAAGCGGGCCTCCACCTACAGCGCAGCGCGTGGCGCGCAGCTCGCCTATGTGCAGGCAGCCGGCGTTGAGCTGGCCGCGCATCAGGTGCAACTCAATGCGATTGCGCAGAATTTTGTCGAAAACCCCACCTATTTCCCGCCGGAAGTGCAGGCCAACCCGCGCTTTCAGGAGCGCTTGGCCCGCGAAGTGCCGCTGGGGCGCTTGGTGTCTGCGCGGGAAGATGCGATGTTTGCGGCCTATTTGTGCAGCAGCGCAGCCGATTGCTTTGTGGGGCAGGTGTTTCCAGTCTGCGGAGGTTGGGTGGCTCGCTAGGGCGGTGTGAGTGCCCTCCTACAATCCTGCTATGCCGCTATCTGCTGCCGATTCACGAATTTTCGCCTTGATTCCCTGCGGCGGTGTGGGCACGCGCTCGGGCGATGGGTTGCCCAAACAATATCGGGCCATCGCGGGGCTGCCGATGGTGGCGCATACGCTCCTCGCCTTTGCTGGCGTGGCGCGTGTCGCGGCGACGGGTGTGGTCATCGCGCCGGATGACGCTTTGTTTGCCGATCATGTGCGGCTGCCAAACGCTACTGTTTTTATAGCATCTTGCGCAGGAAATACAAGGGCAATCACCGTATTCAATGGTTTAAATGCATTGCTGGCGCAGGGCGCGCTGGCCAGTGATTGGGTTTTGGTGCACGATGCGGCGCGTTGCCTGATCACGCCGCAGCAGATCAATGCGGTGATCGATGCTTGCTTGGACGATGCCGTGGGCGGTCTGATGGCGCTAAAGCTGCCCGATACCCTCAAGCAGGAAGCAGCGGGCCGAGTCAGCGCAACCGTGGATCGCGCCGACAAATGGCTGGCGCAAACGCCGCAAATGTTTCGCATTGGGGCCTTGATGCAAGCCTTGGAGAAGGCAGGCGATGCCGTCACCGATGAGGCCAGCGCGATGGAAATGATGGGCTTGCGCCCTAAGCTCGTGCCCGGAAGCGCGCAAAACTTCAAGGTCACCTATCCCGAAGACTTCGCGTTGGCGCAGGCGCTCATTCAATCTCGAAAGGAGACACCATGAACATCCGAATCGGCGAAGGCTGGGATACCCACCAGCTCGTGCAAGGCCGCAAGCTGATCATTGGCGGCGTGGAGATACCGTTTGATAAAGGCCTGCTCGGCCATTCCGATGCCGATTTGCTCTGCCACGCCATCACCGATGCGCTGCTCGGCGCGGCCGCTTTGGGCGATATTGGCCGCCACTTCCCGGATACCGATCCTGCCTTCCAAGGCGCGGATTCGATTGCGCTGCTGAAAGAGGCTATGCGCCGGGTGCGTGAAGCCGGCTATACCTTGGGCAATCTCGATGCCACGGTCATCGCCCAAGCGCCCAAGCTCGCGCCCTACATGCCCGCGATACGCTCGCGCCTCGCCCAGGTGCTGGGCGCCACCGAGAGCCAGGTCAACATCAAAGCCAAGACCTATGAAAAGCTCGGCCCAGTGGGGCAGGGCCTGAGCATGGAAGCGCGGGCGGTGGTGTTGCTGATTGCCATTAGCGCTTACTAACTGCCGGATAGCGCAAAAGCCAAGCGATCGCGTCATCGCATCCATCGGCTCAAGCGTTGGGTAGCCCGGCCATGCTTCGCACACCACAACGTTTTTCAAAAGCTGCCCGCATCGTTTGGGCTGCACCTTGCACGGCCCTGGGTTTGTTGATTGCCGCGGCCGCGTCGCTTACGCATGGGAAAGCGCGTTGGGTAGACGGCGCGCTGGAATGCAGCTTTGATGAATACGGCGCGGTGGGGCGCGTGTTGCGCCATCAGCCTTTTGCAGCAATCACTTTGGGGCATGTTGTGATCGGCGCAACGCAAGCCGATCTGCAGCGATTGAGCGCTCATGAGCGCGTTCACGTCAAACAATTCGAGCGCTGGGGCGCGCTCATGCTGCTGGCCTATCCGGCCGCGAGCCTCTGGGCTTGGTTGCAGGGCCAAGACCCGTATTTAGCCAACTGTTTTGAGCGAGAGGCGTATTTGGCCGAGGAGCTTGCTCACGCCTAGTTGCTACGTTTAAGATAGCATCTTGCGCACATTTAATATGGACTAGAGCCCTAAAACCTATAAATTCAAGCCCCAGCAGGCTCCGCAATCCCACCCACCACATTGCTGAAGCCGCCATCCACATACATGATCTCAGCGCTCACGCCTGCGGCCAAATCGCTGAGCAAGAATGCAGCCACATTACCCACATCATCCACGGTGACGTTGCGGCGAATCGGCGAATTTTCTGCAACGACGCTCAAGATTTTTCCAAAGCCTTTGATGCCGCTCGCCGCCAATGTTTTGATCGGGCCGGCGCTGATGCCGTTGGCTCGCATGCCGCGATTCTTCGCGCCGAGTGATTCAGCCAAATAGCGCACGCTGGCCTCCAGCGAGGCCTTGGCCAAGCCCATGGTGT
>JANPAK010000056.1:0-5617 GCA_031429925.1 Variovorax sp. | reverse complement strand
GCATACCCGCCGCCGCCGCCGCATTTTCAATGGGCACAGCAAAGCCTATGCCAATAAATGTGCGTGCTGGCGTTGGGTTCATGATCGCGGTAACAATGCCCACCACCTCGCCATCCATGGTCACCAACGGGCCACCGGAGTTTCCAGGATTAGCGGCGGCATCAAACTGAATCAAGTTTTTCATTGACTGCCCACCTTGCGGGGATCGAAAGCTTCGCTTGAGCCCAGAGACGATACCAGCAGAGGTTGAAGGGCCAATGCCAAACGGAAAACCGACTGCGATCACATGATCCCCGACAGCCAGATCGGCTGTGGAGCGCATGGTAGCGGCGATCAAATCGTCTGGAATCTTTCGCGCTTGTAGTACCGCCAAGTCATCTTCCGCCTGCACCCCTTTGATGTCTGCTTCGGCCTCTAATCCGTCCATGAAGGTGATTTTGATTCGGTCAGCGCCTTGAACCACGTGCCAGTTGGTCAAAATGATACCTTTGTCCACAATCACAACGCCCGTACCCACGCCAAACTCGACCTCATCATCCTCGGCAGTGATGTCCGGCGCCATCCGTTCGTTTTGGGCCAACTTGTCCTCAGCCGGGATCGGTTTCTTAGGGGCCTTGTCCAGAGGCGGTTTGGCTAACGGCGAGCGATTTTTTGCCTGTTTACTCGCTTTTAAGTCTTCCAAGCGACTTTTCTTCACGAAGCTAACCACCCGAACAATCGAAGGGCGGACATTTTCATAAGCTGCAGCAGCTTGCGAGGGGAGTTGGGCGTTCTGTAGCGTCCGCAAGACGGCAGCATCGATATCTTTTTGCGTCAAAACCCGAGAACTGCGATTGACCAATTGCCAGGTGAGTGCCGCGCAAACCAAGGCAAGAATGGCAATCGCCACCCAAAGACTATGACCAACGAACCATGCCCCGAGAGAGGCAAAGCGAGAAGACTTTGTCAGGTTCGATTCAGCTCGCCCAGTCACCACCGGCTGAGCAGAACCAGCAGAAGCAGCGCTATACAAAGGGCGTCGAGGCATGTGAAGACCTAATTTGTCTCTACGTTAGCACAGACAAGAAAAATTTGCATCGCTAGGGGCCTTACCTCAAACTTGATGCTGCATTGCAATACAATTTTGGGTTGAGCGGAAAGGCCGACCTGCCTGCCGCCGGCTTGGGTTACCAAACCGTTACCAAGCCAGCCGAAAACCACAGAAAGACAAGCATGTCCGACGCAGTGACCCCAAGAAAGCCGCGGCCAGAGTTCCGCAACATCAACGCATTCACCGATCTCACCACATACCGTCTGCCTCCTGCTGGTTGGGTGTCCATCTTGCACCGCATTAGCGGCGCGATGATGTTCGTGCTCTTGCCGTTCATCATTTGGATGTTTGACAAGTCATTGTCATCAGAGTTTTCCTATGCCAACTTCACTGCTGCATTCAAGGTGGGCATGCTCGGGCTACCCGGGTGGCTGTGGAAACTGGTTGCTCTGGCGCTGATTTGGGCTTTTTTGCACCATTTCATTGCAGGTGTTCGCCATTTGATCATGGATGGCTGGCACAAGGTCGACAAAGAGTTTGGCAAGTCGTCCGCGTTGGTCACGCTGGGCTTAAGCATGCTGCTCACCGTTGTGCTAGCCGCCAAGCTATTTGGTTTGTATTGATTTTCAGGAGCAACAAATGTCAGTGAATTACGGCTCCAAGCGCATCGTGGTCGGTGCAGGTTATGGCTTTAAAGATTGGTTGTCACAGCGAGCGACGGCGGTCCTGATGGCAGTATTCACCCTGTTGGTATTGATCCGCTTTTTGCTGATCAGCGGCCCCGTGAATTACGTGAGTTGGGCAGGCGTGTTTGCGCCGCAGTGGATGAAAGTGATCACCTTCTCGGTGATCATCGCGTTGTGCTGGCATGTCTGGGTCGGCGTACGTGATATCTACATGGATTACATCAAGCCCGTGAGCATTCGCTTGACTCTGCAAGTGGCTACCATCGTGTATCTGGTGGGCTGTGCAGGCTGGGCCATTCAAGTGCTCTGGCGCATTTAAGGTTTTTTCATTTTTCTTTTCAGCTACTGCGGTATGTTCCGACAGGCTGAGGCTTCTAGAGGCAATTTGCAATGGCAGCAGTAACCAAACGAAAATTTGATGTGGTGATCGTCGGAGCTGGCGGCTCAGGCATGCGCGCATCGCTACAGCTCTCGCGCGCCGGTTTGAATGTGGCCGTGCTCACCAAAGTGTTCCCCACGCGCTCGCACACGGTAGCTGCGCAAGGCGGCATCGGCGCCAGCTTGGGCAACATGTCGGAAGACAATTGGCACTATCACTTCTACGACACGGTGAAGGGATCCGACTGGCTCGGCGACCAGGACGCCATTGAATTTATGTGCCGCGAAGCCCCCAAGGTCGTGTATGACCTAGAGCACATGGGAATGCCCTTTGACCGCAACCCTGACGGAACAATTTATCAGCGTCCCTTCGGCGGCCACACCGCCAACTACGGCGAAAAGCCTGTTCAACGCGCCTGCGCCGCGGCCGACCGCACTGGCCACGCCATGTTGCACACGCTGTACCAACAAAACGTCGCTGCGCGCACCAGCTTCTTTGTCGAGTGGATGGCGCAAGATCTGATTTTGGACAAAGACGGTGATTGCCTTGGCGTCACCGCTATTGAGATGGAAACCGGCGACGTACACATCTTGGAAGCCAAAACCACCTTGATGGCCACCGGTGGCGCTGGCCGCATCTATGCCGCATCGACCAACGCCTTCATCAACACGGGCGATGGCCTTGGCATGGCCGCACGGGCAGGGATTCCGCTGGAAGACATGGAGTTCTGGCAATTCCACCCCACCGGCGTTGCTGGCGCTGGCGTGCTGCTGACGGAAGGTTGCCGTGGTGAAGGCGCGATCTTGCTCAACAGCAATGGCGAGCGTTTCATGGAGCGCTATGCACCTACTTTGAAAGACTTGGCGCCCCGAGATTTCATTTCGCGCTGCATGGACCAAGAAATCAAGGAAGGCCGCGGCTGCGGCCCCAACAAAGACTACGTGATGCTCAAGCTCGATCATTTGGGCGCAGACACCATTCACAAGCGTCTGCCCTCGGTGTACGAGATTGGCGTGAACTTCGCCAACGTGGATATCACGAAGGAGCCCATCCCCGTCGTACCCACCATCCATTACCAAATGGGCGGCATTCCAACCAACATCAACGGCCAAGTGGTGATTCAGCGCAATGGCAATGACAACGATGTGCTCAATGGCCTGTATGCCGTGGGTGAATGCTCTTGTGTGAGCGTGCACGGTGCGAACCGCTTGGGTACCAATTCCTTGCTGGATCTGCTGGTGTTCGGTCGCGCTGCCGGCAATCATATTGTTGACAACCTGAAAACCGCACCGAAGGCCCACAAGCCGCTGCCTGCCGATGCAGCCGACAAAACCTTGGCGCGTATCGCACGGTTGGATAGCTCGACGCAGGGAGAGTATTCGCAGACAGTAGCTAACGATATCCGCGCCACCATGCAATTGCACGCTGGCGTGTTCCGTACGCAAAAGAGCATGGACGAAGGCGTGACGAAGATCGCTGATTTGCGCGAGCGCGTCAAAGCCATCACGCTCAAAGACAAATCGCAAACCTTCAACACCGCCCGCATCGAGGCATTGGAAGTGGACAACCTGATCGAATCTGCGCAGGCCACCATCGTCTCCGCAGCAGCCCGCCATGAATGCCGTGGCGCGCACTCGGTGAGCGATTACGAAAAACCAGTGGACGACCCAAAAACGCCGCTCGGCCGCAACGATGCTGAGTGGATGAAGCACACGCTTTGGTATTCCGAGGGTAACAGGCTCGATTACAAGGCCGTCAAGCTAAAGCCACTGTCGGTGGAATCCGTTCCGCCAAAAGTTCGCACGTTCTAATTCAAGCAGTTCTGGAGATTCAAATGGAAAAACGCACCTTCAAAATCTTCCGCTACGACCCTGAAAAGGACGCCAAGCCTTACATGCAGACCATCGAAGTCGAGCTCGAAGGCAACGAGCGCATGTTGCTTGATGCTTTGATGAAGCTCAAGGAGCTTGACCCAAGCATCTCATTCCGCCGCAGTTGCCGCGAAGGCGTGTGCGGGTCTGACGCCATGAATATCAATGGAAAGAATGGCCTCGCCTGCTTGACCAACATGCGCACCTTGAAAGGCGACATCACGCTCAAGCCCCTGCCCGGCCTGCCTGTCATCCGAGACATCATCGTCGACATGACGCAGTTCTTTAAGCAATACAACTCGATCAAGCCTTACCTCATCAACGACACGATTCCGCCCGAGAAAGAGCGCCTGCAATCGCCCGAAGAGCGCGAAGAGCTCAATGGTTTGTATGAGTGCATTTTGTGCGCGAGCTGTTCGACCAGTTGCCCCAGCTTCTGGTGGAACCCTGACAAATTCGTCGGCCCCGCCGGCCTCTTGCAAGCCTACCGCTTTATCGCCGACAGCCGCGATGAAGCTACCAACGAGCGCTTAGACAATTTGGAAGATCCCTACCGCCTCTTCCGTTGCCATACCATCATGAACTGCGTTGATGTCTGCCCCAAGGGTCTCAATCCGACAAAGGCCATCGGCAAGATCAAGGAGTTAATGGTTAGAAGAGCCGTCTGATCCATGAAACTGCCCACCGCCTCAACCCCGCCCGCTGAAGCCATCTACGCGCTTCAGCCCGCAGGCTTGGCCGAGGATTTGGATACGTTGCTCTCGCCTGGCGGTTTGTCTAAATTGCGCTGGCGCAGCAGGCGGGGCATGCTGGAAAATGATTTGTTCATCGAACGGTTTTTCAACAAGTACGCAGAAATACTGACCGTCAGGCAGGCGAATGGGTTGAATGCTCTAATGGATTTGTCGGACAATGAGTTGTTGGATTTGCATCTTGGCCGTAAGGCATTGCGTGAGGTGCGCCCTGAACTCGACACACCAGATATCTGCACTGTACTAAAGTTACTGAAGGAAAAACAATGAAACTTGCCGACTACAAAGCCACGCTGTCATTTTCCAATGCCAGCCCAGCCGTGGATATGCCTATCTATCATGGCAATATCGGTCCTGATGTGATCGACATCCGCAAGCTGTACGCGCAAACCGGCATGTTTACTTACGATCCGGGGTTTCTCAGTACCGCTGCCTGCCAGTCGACGATCACCTACATTGACGGAGACAAGGGGGAGTTGCTATATCGTGGCTACCCTATTGAGCAGTTGGCGACAGGTTGTGATTTCTTGGAAACCTGTCATTTGTTGCTCTACGGTGACCTGCCCAATGCAGATCAGAAGGTCGATTTCACGAGCCGAGTGACCAACCACACCATGGTCAACGAGCAAATGCAATTCTTCCTGCGCGGCTTCCGCCGTGATGCGCACCCGATGGCCATCATGACGGGCTTGGTCGGCGCATTGTCTGCCTTCTATCACGACAGCACAGACATCAACAACGCTGAGCACCGCGATATTTCTGCCATTCGCTTGATTGCGAAATTACCGACCTTAACGGCAATGGCTTATAAATATACTGTCGGCCAGCCACTGGTTTATCCGCGCAATAATTTAAGCTACACCGCCAATTTTATGCAGATGATGTTCGCGGTGCCGGCT
>JANPAK010000055.1:0-2392 GCA_031429925.1 Variovorax sp. | reverse complement strand
AGCTGTCGCCCTCGGCGCTGCTATGCACCTCAAAAGCTTCCCGCACGGCGGCGATCACGGCTTGGGGCTCGATGATCTGCTTAAGGTCATCGGCATTGAGTACGAGCAAATGGCTACCAGCCATAAAAGCGCGGCCAAGTAGCTGTGACTTGATCGTTGGTGATCGCTTGATACTCTGGAAACTGCGCGCCAGTCGCGCAAGCGTGGTTGGGCAAAATGCGCAGCAGGGTACCAACGGGGAGCGTACGCGCAATCTCATGATCCACATCGCCACGGCGTTCGATGATGCCGTGTTCTTGGTTGGCGCTGCTCATCACGTAGCCCGGCATCGGCTGGCCTTCGCTGTCGCAGACTTGGCCGTAGCCAAAGTCATAGCTTTGCTTTTCGGTTCCACGGTCTCGGCTCATGGCCATCCAGCCCGCGTCGACAATCGCCCAGCCCTTGTCGGTTTGGTGACCGATCACTGAGGTGAGGACGGATAGGGCGATATCGTCTTCGCTACACACGCCGATATTACGCATGACCAAATCGAAAAACACATAAACCCCCGCGCGCACTTCGGTGACGCCATCGAGGTTCAGGGCGTTCAGCGCTGTCGGCGTAGAGCCGACGCTGACCACAGGGCAGGGCAGGCCCACTGCGCGCAAGCGCTCGGCCGCAAGCACGCAGCGCGAGCGCTCTTGTTCGGCCATGGCCTGCAATGCTGCGGGGGTCGACAGGGCATAGCTGCCACCGGCATGAGTCATCACGCCGCCGAGCGCACCAGCGTGATGCAGGATCTGGCCGATGTCAATCAAGCGCTCGCTTTCGGGGGGCACACCGCTGCGGTGGCCATCGGTATCAATTTCAATCCAGACCTCAAACTTCACATCATTTTTAGATGAAAAATCGGCAATCGCTCTCGCAGAATCTGCGCTATCTGCTATCAATTTTAGAGCGCATCCTTTACTCATCAAGACTGCCGCAGCTTTCAGCTTGTGCGGCACCATGCCGACGGCGTACAAGATATCGCTCACACCCGCCTCGAAAAACTGCTCGGCTTCTTTGAGCGTCGACACGGTAATGCCACGCGCCCCGGCCTCGATCTGCGCTTGAGCGATGGGAAGGCATTTGGTCGTTTTGACGTGCGGGCGAAACGCGACACCCAAAGCATTCATGCGCGACTGCATCAGAGCAATGTTGCGCTGCATTCGTGCAATGTCAATCAGTGCGGATGGCGTGGGAAGATCGGCGAGGGTCGTCATGGAGGTGGCTTGGCAGACGGGAATTTAAGCACACCGGTGGATAGTGCCGTGCCCAAGATGATGATGGCACCACAGACGACCATGGTGAGCGTGATTTTTTCATTGAGAAGCAGCAAGCCATAGGCCACACCAAATACTGGAATGAGAAACGTGACAGCAACCGCCCGCGCTGGCCCCGCGTGCTCAATGATCCGGAAGTACAGGATGTAGGCTACGGCCGTGCAGAAAAACGCCAGCAAAACAATTGCCATCCATGCTGACACTCCGGGGGCTTGAGTAGGCATGGACATCAAACCAGGCACCGCGAGCAAGAGCGTCGCACCGATTTGGCTGCCGGTGGCGCTGGCCAAGGGTGGCACACCGGTGAGGTATTTTCTGGTGAAACTGGCCGCGATGCCGTAGCAAAGCGTACCCAGCAAACAGGCGATGACCGCCATGCCGGGCAAGGCAGCCCCAGCTTTGAATGTGGCTTTGTCCCACGACAACGCGGCCACGCCAGCAAACCCGATCGCAAGGCCCAATAGGCGCGAGCTCACGGGCTTATCCTTCAGCCAAAGCCAAGCCACCAACGCGCCCCAAAGCGGTACGGTGGCGTTGAGGATCGAAGTCAGGCCTGTCGTGATGTGCAGCACGGCGAAAGCAAATAGGGCAAATGGAATGCCACTGTTGAGCATGCCGACAAACAAAATCGCCTTGTAATTCTTCTTCAACGCATCGAATTGACCGCGCCAAGCTAACAGCGGCAGCAAAAGGAGGGACGCCAAGAGCACGCGAAGAAATGCCGTGAGAAAGGGGCCAAAGTCGGCGGCGCCCAGTTTCATGAGCAGGAAAGACGCGCCCCAGATGGCGGCTAGGAGGATGAATTCGATGGCGACTGGCATGGTGTGTTTTCTTTGAGTTGAATCGTATCTGCAAACTAACAACCAATGAACACGAAAGGCACAGAAGTTTCACGGAAATCACGGAGGAGATTGATGAATTCGTTTGTGTCTTTCGTGAATCTTCTGTGCCTTCCGTGTTCGAATCTCAATTCGTGCTTACACGGTTAGGCTTTAAATCAACACGCCCTCTAGCCGAAGCAAAGCCACCTTGCGCTCTAGCCCACCTGCGTACCCAGTGAGCGAGCCGTCTTTGCCGAGTACGCGGTG
>JANPAK010000054.1:0-7955 GCA_031429925.1 Variovorax sp. | reverse complement strand
CCACCGCCAACGGGTGGCGTCGCCAATCCACTTCCCCCCTCTGCACCCCACTCTGCGCTGATGAGGGTCGGAGACAAGGTGTCAAAGTTCAGCAGATCGGTATCAACGCCTGCTGCGGGTGTGCCACTCACCTCGCCCTTTAAGGTCGTCGCCAGATCTGCAGTCGCTGCAGATGGTGCGCCAGTCAGAGCGGTGCTTGCCTTATTCGTTTGGATAAAAGTAGCAATGGCCGTGCTTTCTTGCGCAGCTTTGGTCTTCGCAGTGAGCGTGTCACCTGACGCGCCAAGAATCGTTTCGCCTTGGGCCTTCAAAGCGGACGCCATCACTTGCGCTAAGCTGTCCGGATTGAGCGCCGCCACCCCAGCTTTCACGCCAGCGGGAAGGCTTGAAGTGCCAATGCGCAGGATCGCTGCCTTGATCAAGGCCTGCGATGAGGTTTCACTGATCGTGCTGCCACTGACCAACGCTGGGTTCGCCGCCAAGGCCTGAGCCAGACCCGCCATCACTTCGTTATAGATTGCCGCATTGTTAGCGGCACCGGTTGCGAGGCCGGCAACAACCTCGGTAATTTTTTGCGCAAACTGCTGCAAGACCAAGGTCTTCTTCATCAAGTCAGCGTCCAGCAGAGCGCTGGAGCCAGTTGCTGTGCGCGCTGGATCGGTGGTGAGCAGACTGCCGGTTGCAGTGATGCCCAGCACTTCTTTCAATTTGCTTTCCGACATGCCTGAGGCGATCAGCGTGGTCAAGGGCGTGATCACTGTTGCACCAGACGGCGCTCTCAGCGTGCCCGTGAACGCCAATCCAGTGTCGATACTGGTGCCGCCCGTGGCAATGAGTGCCGATGTGCAAGGAGAAGTGAATCTGAAAAAGCCTGAGCTATCGGTAGTGACCGTACGCTCGCCACTATCGGCAACACCGTTGCCATTGGCATCACAGACGACAGTCGCGCCACTTAAGTAGCCATCTACCGCGAAGCCGCTGGACCCAGGCGTGCCGCCTCCAGGAGCAGTGGCATCGCCGCCGCCGCATGCACTGAGCAGCACTGCGAAGGCGCAGGCTGCCAGTGGAAGTCGAATATTGGTTAATCGCATCTTGGTGTCTCCTAAAGTAGTGCGCGTGAAATTGGAAGCCTATTCAGTCGTACAGAGCGAGCGAGAGCAAGCATTCTGAAAGCGCTTTCATGAATATTAAGTTAAGTCAATCGACTACACAAGTGGGCATTCATCAGGACTTACCCTTGTTTTGTAGATGTAACTCCATGGCGTGATGCAGCGAGCCACGAGATTTACCCCCAGCGTCAACACAAGGCCTGACGCTGCGCGCTTAGAGCCGCTTGTAGACGCGCACATAGTCAACTTCCATTTGGGCGGGAAGCGGCGTACTAATGGTGCCGCCAAGATCGCCGCCCATGGCGAGGTTGAGGATGAGGTATTGCGGTGCATTGAACGGCCATTGATTGCGGTCGCCGTTATTCGGATTCATAAACGTGAAGTACTCCGCGCCATTGACCCCAATCACAACGCGGTCCGCATCCCAGCGCATTTGATAGTTGTTAAATGCCGTGCATGCGCTCGCCAAAGCAAATGACGCGCCCTTGCCAACGCCCTGGCTGCCGTTGAAGTAATTGAATGCTCTGGTGTGAATGGTGCCGAGAATCTCTTGCTTTGCAGCCGTCGATGTCCCGCGCTGCTCAAGAATGTCGATTTCGCCGTCCTCTGGCCAGCGCCCGCCGGTGCCAAGCATCCATATAGCGGGCCACGTGCCCAAGCCGCATGGGAGCTTGGCGCGTACCTCCCAGAAGCCGTATGTCCAACTGGCTAAGCCACGGGTGATCAGCCGAGCCGAGGTGTAGTTTTGTCCACCAAAGTCGCTCGCTGTAGTCAGGCGCTCTTGCCTGGCCTCGATGATCAATCTCCCGTCTTGAACACGAGAATTTTCGAGCCTGGCATTGGCGTAGTATTGCTTTTCGTTGTTCCACCAACCCGCCTTGTTGCGCGCGGTGTCATAGGCCCACTTGCTCGCATTGGGCAAGCCAGAGCCGCTGAACTCATCGCTCCAAACCAGCGTCCACCCAGCGATGGATGGCGCAGCAACAGAGGTATCGATATTGGGATCTGCGGCAGGCGCTACTGGAACGATTGGGGCGATTGGCGCGGGAGTGACGCTAACCTCACTACCGGCACCGCCACCGCCGCAAGCGGCCAGAGCGATAGCAAGTAGACCCGCCCAAGCCCTCACTTGAGCACGCCCAGCGTACGCGGCATCACGCGCAGGTTTTTCCCATCGCTGAACTTGACTTCGATAGGTGCGTTAGTGGCGTTGTAGGCCATATGCGTCCGCGCTCCGTCTGGTCGCTTGAATACGGCATACAAAGGAGTGTTCGCAGTGATGCCGAAGTCCGGCAAACCCATTGTGTTCATGCTCAGCAGCCAATGCAGTGTATGGGTGCGGCTGTCGCCAGCCTCCACCGAGCCCCAACGATTCCAGCCAGCCAGTGCCTGCTGAGGCTCGGCTAGAGAAAGGTATTTCGTTAGGATGTCTTGCCAGACATCTTTCGGGGGTGGGTTCGGTGGTAGCTTGCCGAACTTGGCATAGGTCTCCATTTCGACCTTCAGAGCATCCATGTTCTTGCGAACATAAGTGGGGTGTCGACCAAGATAGGTTGACACTGAGGTGATGGGCAGCATGTTGATGCCCGTGATTTGGCGCGGCTCATCGGTCCACCAAGTGTTGTGCTCATACTTGCCGCCAAACAGAATGGCGGTATCTACGTTTTTGTATTCCGGCGCGAAAACTTGCTGATGTACGTCAAACCAGTAGTAATCAATCGCCGCCACCTCGGTGGTTAACTTGTAGATGCCGACATCGCGCAAAGCTTTGTCGCCAGTGACTTCCGCCCACAAAATGATCGCGGCCCATGCGTATGCTGCCTCCGAGGAGGATTCTTGGTTGTTACCAGAAGCACCTAGCCCGTTGCCGTTGGCCCAAGAATGCCCTTCATAGGCATCAAAATGGCGAAGGTAGGGGAACGTCTTTTCCCCTCGTGTGGTGTTGGCGATGTCTTTCACCAAGAGATCAACCATGCCTCCCCACTTCGATTTCGCTGCCCATGCCGGATCGCGCAGCGCAATTTCAGCTGCCGCACGGATCCAATACGAATAGTGGAAGTAATGGTCATTCATTTGCTCGATCACGAAGAACTGCTCAGGGTGTGAGAGCATCGTGCCGAGCTGAGTGTCATATTGGAAGTAGGTCTTACGATCCTTGCCAGAAAACCATTCCTCTACTTCACTTTTTGCAAGGGCGAGCAGACGATCCCGTGCCGCCGCATCACCTTGCTGATCTGCAATGTTCATCATATTGATGACGCGCATGATTCCTTTGCCGCGCCAGTAAGGAAAATCACCACCCTCACGCATCATGCGGCCAGCGTTCCTCACATCAATCGACATCACATCCTTGAGGTCTGGCGCTCCCGGCACCGCGCTCGCAGCTGGCCAAAACGGAACCCAACCCAAATACTGGCGTCGAGTTTTGAATTCGTTTCCGACCAGCGTTTTGATCTGCCCTCTGACGGTATCGTAGGCAGGGCCTAGCCGATCCGCAACCAATGGGTTTTGATGCCAGTGGTGCGGATACAAACCCATCATCGTGGTTGTGTTGCTCCCCTCCATGGCTTTGGTGGTGGCGCTAAAGAGCGTTTCAACTGTACTGTTCGCTTGGTCGTATTGCCAAGACACTTTGGTGTCTTGCACAAATGCATACGCATGGCGTGCAAAAAGCTCGAGGGTGCCTGCCTTGTCATCCGGCAAAGCCGCGGCAGAGAAATAGCCTTTGCCTTGTGCTAACTTGCCGACCCAAGCGCCAGCCGCGCCAGCTTCCCAAGACGCACCTGCCGGGGCGAACACGACATAGCGTTTGCCTTGATGGTCAACAACAAGCTGGTGAGGCTGACCGACTCCAGTAACGCGGCTTGCGCCGCTGGGCAAAGCAACTTGGATATCGCCTCGGCTGAGCTGGAAGTAAACATAGGGACTTCCATGTGACACCGTTGCGATCAGGCTGTCAGCTCCTGCCGCCATGGCGATATCGATCGACCAGTCGCTGAATTTAGCCAACTTCGATGACTCAGGGGCAAAGGCCACAGGTCGAAACACGAGAGGATTCTCGTGCGGATAATGAATCTCCACATCTTTTCGAAACGTCGGGACGACTTTTTTTGTAGGCAATGCGACTTCAAATGAAGGCACAGCAGCCTTGACCGTCAGTGGTTGGGCATAAATTGCCTCGGGCTTCGCGTTAAAGATCAGCGTTGAATACCACTGGTTGGTGGGTGCAGCTTGGGCCATCAGTGCTGCCGTGCGGTGGGGTGCATCGGGTGGACGTTTTTCGCTCCCTTTGGGCGCCAAGAAATACTCTGCCTCGCCCACCTTCACGCCCTGAGCGAGGACCGGCTGCAGCAAACCAATAGATACGCCCAAGCAAAATAAAACTGCACGCAACATAAGAATCTCCTACCGTTTAAATTGACGGCCTTTTTATTGTATTGAAAGCGCTTTCAGAAAGATCTCATGGTTTTCACTTAGGCTGACACCGTCAGTCTTGGAAACAACGATTTCCAAGATTCTGAGCATGCAGATTTAGGGTAACTACCCGTGCACAAAGGAATATCGACCAGTATTATCGTGAAAGCGCTTTCAGATTATTAAAGGCTAAGAAACCTATGAGCAAACCACCCTTTTCGCACCATCGCCAAAGCAAGCCTGTTGGAGCGCCGCAACGAGACTCCAAGAAATGGGCCCGGGCGAGCGCCATCGCATCCGCCGTGTTAATGGCTCTGCCTGCATACGCCATCGACTTCGGCCCTGATGGCATGTTTAGTTTTACCGGCTTCGTGCAGCTCGAATTGGCCCGAGCCAACAACCAGTGCCCCGGCGGCAGCTGCCAGATCAGCGCTGAAACGGATCGCCAGAAGGTGTGGGCTGATGCGATCGTGCCCGGTCTCAAGCTGACTTCAGGTGGCACGACTTTTACACAGGCTCACCTTCGGTTGTCTGCCAAGCACGATCTTGGTAAAGGCTTCAAGGTTAAGGGCACGTTGGTTCAAAACTTAATCGATGGCAAGGTGGAAACTCCCGGATTTTGGCGTGAAAAAAGTATCGAATTGAGCCATGAAGAGTACGGCACGTTGGCTCTGGGCCACATGACGTCTCGCACATGGATGTTTGCAGACTACCCTTTCAGTAGCAATTTTGGCCTTGTCCAAGCATGGGCGAACAGCGGCGCTGGCTATCGGAATTTGACCAATGCGATTCGCTACACATCTAGAGTGCTGGATGTCGGGGGCGGCGATGTTGTGCTTGAAGCGACCTACGACCGGGGCGACACAGCGTTTAAGATCAACAAGCCTCGTTTCATGGAAGTCTGGGGTCATTACGGCAAGGGCGATCTCTCTGTTGACGCGATGTATCAAGACACACGAAACGGTGTGCCTTCTGCATTCGGGGCAGCTGTATTCAACGGCCCTTTCTACGATACTGCAGCTGACGGAAAGCTCGGCAATTCCGGGCAGAGCGTGGCAGTGTTGCAAGCCACCTACCAACTGAATAAAAAAGTGGAGCTTTCGGCAGGCATTCGTCGCAACAAGTGGAGTGGTGCTTACCAAACCGTGGCTCTCGCCGGGCCGCCAGTAGCGTGGAACAATCCATTCAACGTGGACTGGTTTGGCTTTGATGCCAATGGCGTGGCACATCCTGGCTATCCAGCACGCGCCACCGACATTTTGCTGGGCGCTCGATACCGAATGGACAAATGGACCTTCCACACCGGTGCCGTTTACTACAGCAAAGCAAGCACAAATAACCCAGTTGAACGCGGCCAAAGCACTTCGGCACTCGTTAACACCATTGGCGCCACTTACGCTTACGGCAAAGGCCTTGAGTTTACTGGTGGTGTAGGCTTGATGCACTTTAGCCGCAAAGGCTTTTCTCCATTGTCTCTGCCATCCAATTCCACGATCAATGGCATCGACTCTCGCGTCACCAAAGCCGGCAACTGGTTTGGCGTTGGCGCTAAGTACACGTTCTAAGCAGAATTCACCGAGGAACATCATGAAGTTCAACTCAATTTTCGGGCTCTCCCAGCGCGCCCTTTCGGCTTTGCGGCTGGCTGCAGTGACGTCCGTTGTCAGCGTATTGGTCGCGTGCGGCGGAGGGGGCTATACATCTACGGCTCCTTCGCCAGAGGCGGTGTTCATCAAAAGCCCACGCGCCTTGCCAGCTGAGTATCTTGCGCGAAAGGCAGTGTCGTATGGGCCGTATCGCACTGCCAATCGCGATACCGAGGTCATCACTGCTGCAATGGTCAAAGAGGACTTAGATCTGCTCATCCAAGGCAACTTCAAACTCATTCGTCTGTTCAACAGCTATGACAATGACGCAAAGCTAATTCTGGATGTCATTGTCGACAATAACCTCGACATGAAAGTCCAGCTTGGCGCTTATGTTTACCCTACTAAGTATAAGAATGAGCCAGGCTGGGTGATCGAAAACAACCCGTACAAAGTACTTGCAATCGAGGCATCAAACCAAGCCGAACTTGGCCGAACCATAGCGCTTGCGAATCACGCAAAATACACAAATACCATTTTGACGGTGAGTGTAGGGAACGAGACATTGGTGCAATGGACGAGCGTGCCCCAGGATGCAGACAAGTTAGCAGAGTACATCAAGAAAGTACGCGACGCAGTGCGCCAACCAGTCACGACAGACGACAACTTCCTTGCCTTCAGAAATCCAGCGCCAAAGCCCGTCTTGAATCAAATTGATTTTGCGGCAATACACATGTATCCCAATATCGATACTCAGTTCCCGAATGGAGATCTTTACTGGGATTGGAAGCAACTCAGCGTGCCGGCTGGTCCGGCGCGGGCCAAAGCCATGATGGATGCCAGCTTGGTGGAATTACGTCGTCAATACGCCATGGTCCGAGTTGCCTTGGATAGCATGGGCTTGCAAGCCATGCCTATTGCCATTACCGAAACAGGGTGGAAAGCTTTCGATTCAGAGGCGCCCAAGCAAGCAAAGCGTGCTCACCCTGTGAATCAGAAAATGTTTTATTCAAGGCTTGATACGCTGCGTGCAGAGGGTCGAGTCGGCCCCGGACCCGCGAACATTTTCTACTTTGAAGCTTTTGATGAGCCCTGGAAAGGTGGAGATGACGCTTGGGGTTTGTTTGACGTCAGCCGCAAACCTCGATACGTGATTCAAAACCTCTACCCAAGCGCAATCTGGGCAAACCCTGCCTTGACAGACGCCGATGCGGTTTTCTTTGCACCACCGACAGTCAACGCCGCGATTACAACGCCAAGGCATACGATGTATTCAGACGCGCTAGGTGCAGCACTTGCCCCTGGTCTGCGGGTCGACGCATTCGATGGCAACAGCGTGAGTGCGCCAGAGGTCACGACTGCTGCGGCTCCCGAAGGCGTCAAGAGCATAGAGATCACACCACAGCCCAAAGACTACGGTTGGGGTCTGCTGTGGCAGCCCATCACAGCCGGCGTGACCAATAACTTGTCAGAGTTTGGGGTTGCCGGCAACTTAAATTTGTCGGTCAAAACGACTTACGCTGGGAAAATTGAGATCGGCTTTTCTACCTTGGATAGCGAAGGAAACTCCCAAGAGGTGTACCTGCAGATCGGCTCTGGTGACTATGGCTATTGCAACACCGGCGCTTGGTGCGCAGTGTCGATCCCGTTGCAGGCGTTCAAAACCAAGAATTCGAAGATTGACTTTAGTTTAGTCGCGAACCCCTTCATCATCGCCGATCGCTATGCCTTCACTGGTAAGCCCTTGAATTCGGGAATCACCACGAAGCTCAATATTGACGGCATCTATTGGAGCCGGTAATCCGACGATCTTTGGAGATGGCGAGCAATCGTCATCTCCGCTATT
>JANPAK010000053.1:0-5768 GCA_031429925.1 Variovorax sp. | reverse complement strand
CAGCGCAAAACCCGCTGAGGTCGTACACGAGTGGTTTGTGATTGACGCCACCAACAAGGTGCTCGGAAGAATTGCCAGCGAAGCAGCTCTCCGTTTACGCGGCAAACACAAGGCCATTTATACGCCTCACGTCGATACCGGTGACTTTATCGTCGTCGTCAACGCAGACAAAATCCGCGTGACCGGCAACAAAGCCGACCAAAAAATTTACTACCGCCACAGCGGTCACCCCGGCGGCATTTATGCCACCAAGTTCAAGGACATGCAGGCCAAGCACCCTGGCCGCGCCTTGGAAAAAGCCGTCAAGGGCATGCTGCCTAAAGGCCCCTTGGGTTACGCCATGATCAAAAAGCTCAAGGTCTATGCGGGTGGCGAACACCCGCACAGCGCCCAGCAGCCCAAGGTCTTGGACATTTAAGGAGCTATCAAAATGATCGGTGAATGGAACAATGGCACCGGCCGTCGCAAATCAAGCGTCGCCCGTGTGTTTATGAAAAAAGGCTCTGGCAAGATTTTGATCAACGGGAAAGACATCGGCGAATATTTCGGCCGTCAGACCTCGATCATGATCGCCAAGCAACCCCTGATGCTCACGAACCACGCTGAGACGTTTGATATTCAAATCAACGTGCACGGCGGCGGCGAATCCGGCCAAGCCGGTGCAGCTCGTCACGGCATCACCCGCGCCCTGATCGACTACGATGCCACGCTCAAGCCAGCCTTGAGCCAAGCCGGCTTCGTGACGCGCGATGCGCGTGAAGTCGAGCGTAAGAAAGTTGGTTTGCATTCTGCTCGCCGTCGCAAGCAGTTCAGCAAGCGTTAATTTTTTTCGCCACGCAGCAAACCGCCGCATCGAAAGGTTCGGCGGTTTTGTTTTTTTGCAGTAAGCTCATGCCCCCATACAGGCATTTCGTAGCCTCTACCCTATGCGCTTCAGACTCCTTCGCCGCCGCCTCACCATCAGCGCGCCCAGCATGGCGATTCGCTCGGCCTTGCCTTGGCCATTGCGTTGGGCGGTGGCAGCGCTGGTGCTTGGCTTCAGTGCTGCCATTGGTTTGTGGGCTTTTGAGCTGGGTAAGGATTTGGCCGGCATCGATGACAATGCCAAAGAAGAGATCGTGAAACTGCGCAGTGAGGTTGCGCTGCTTAAGGATCAGCGCGACAAAGCGCAATCCATCCTCAACACGTCCGGCAGCTTGCTGACGGCTGAAAAGGCAGCTCAAGACAAGTTGCTGTCACAGGTCAAGCAGATCGAATCAGAAAACCGCGCTTTGCGCGACGACCTTGGCTTTTTTGAAAAACTCATTCCCAGCGGCAGCAATGAAGGGATCGCAATCCGGGGCTTGCAAGCCGAGGCGATCAACGCTGGAACGCAACTCAAATGGCAGGTTTTAGTGATGCAGCCGACCAAAAATGCCCCAGAGTTCAACGGCAAACTTGAAATTACTGTGTCCGGCTTGCAGGGCGGTGCGACAGGTACTGGCGCTGGCGGCAAACCATGGAGCCAGATTGCCGGCGGACAGCCACAGCCCTTGCGCTTCAACCAATACAGCCGGGTGGAGAATGTGATCGACTTGCCACCCCAAACCGTGGTAAAACAGATTTCCGTTAAAGTCATCGAAGGTAACGCAACGCGTTCCGTGCAGACTTTGAAATTGTGAACTCGAGGAGTACGTTACATGTTTGGCAAAAAGAAACAACCGCCTATTCGCAGCCTGATTGCGCCTGGCAGCGAGATTCGAGGAAACCTGACGTTTACCGATGGCTTGCGCATTGATGGCGTGGTGCATGGCGATATCCGCTCCAATCAAGAGCACCCCAGTCTCTTGGTGGTGAGTGAGTCGGCGAGCGTGATGGGCGAAATCCATGCTGACCATGTGATCATCAATGGAAAAGTCAATGGCCCAGTATTTGCTCACGAACTGCTCGAATTGCAGCCGAAAGCCAATATCGAAGGCGACGTGCATTACAAAGCCCTTGAAATGCACCAAGGCGCCGTCATCTCTGGTCAACTAAAGCCAATGCTTGTTGGAGATAAACCCGCACTCAAATTGGCGGCAAATAACAGCTGACAAGCAGGTTTGAGCCCAATAGGTTAGTATTTCACTCAAGTTTATTCATTTCAGGAATCGCCATGAGCGCTGTAGCCGAAAACATCCAGACGGAGATGCCCTCTCCAATCGTCTTCACAGACAGCGCTGCCGTGAAGGTGGCTGACCTGATTGCCGAAGAAGGCAATCCCGACCTGAAGCTGCGCGTGTTCGTGCAAGGCGGCGGCTGCTCAGGCTTCCAGTATGGTTTCACGTTTGATGAAATCACCAATGAAGACGACACCGTGCTGCATAAAAACGGCGTGCAACTTCTTGTTGACGCCATGAGCTATCAGTATCTTCTGGGTGCTGAAATCGACTACAAAGAAGATTTGCAGGGTGCCCAATTCGTAATCAAGAATCCCAACGCCACTTCCACCTGTGGTTGCGGTTCTTCGTTCTCTGCCTGAGATCGACTTTTCCCAAACAAAGCCTCCTGAGGGAGGCTTTTTTGTTGCAGCTCGCTGGCGGGCTCAGCCTTTGAATGCTAAAACCTCGGCGTTGATGCGTCGCAAATTCACCGACAAATGCTTGGTGATTTGCTGCAGAAGGCTGATCTTCAAGCGCGGATTGCTGGCGTCAAGTCCATTGAAAGTATCGCGGTCCAGCACGCGGCAGCGCACGGCCTGGAGCGCCACGACATCTGCCGAACGCGGTGAACCGTCGATAAACGCCATTTCTCCAAAAGTCATACCGGCGGTAAACAGGTCGATCCGACGCCCCGGTTTACCGCCCTGCGCGGGTAGGCGCACTTCGACATAGCCTTCGAGCAACAAAAACAGCGCGTCGCCAGCATCACCACTGCGCACGATGGTGTCGCGTGCTGCATAGCTGCGTTCTTGAAGCACATTTTCTAACCATGCGATATCCGTGCCAGACAGGCCGTCGAGCAACTCACACTGCGCCAGTGTGATCTGATCCTGCGCTTTAGCCGAGGCGCCGAGTATCTCGGCCAGCAACAGCTCCTCGCAGGCCTCCAGTGCAGAGTCGTCATCGGGGTAGCTGCACGCCACATCGAAACCATGCGCTTGCAACCGATTCACCAGTGCTCGGCCATGGCAAACCATGAGCTGAGCGCCACCAGGTATCAGGCTGCGCTGGAGCTCTGCAATCAAGCGCAGACTCGTGTCGTCAGCAGAAATCACGTTACGCAGGCTCAACACAAAAAGCTGTGCGTGCTCGCTGCTTTGCTTCACGCTCCTCAATACCGGCTCAATGGTTGAAAATACAAGGTCCCCTTGTAGCTCAATCACGCGTACGCGGTGGCCTTCTTGGCCCAAGACGGTGCGATGCTCTGAAGGTCGCCTGCGTCGGGAGCGCACTTGAGCATTGTTGTAGCTCAGTCGTTGGGCTTTGATCGGACCCGAGCCGCCAAAGACGTGCAAAGCGAGCTCGCGCGAGAGGTCACCACAAACGCGAATGCCCCGGGCACTGTTGCCTTGGGCGTCCAGCAGCGGTGAAAACACACCGATCCCCAGTTGACCCGGAAGCACCGCCATGATTCCTCCTCCCACGCCACTTTTAGCGGGCAGGCCAACGTCATAGATCCAGCCGCCCGAAAAATCATACATCCCGCACGTCGACATGACAGAAAGAATATTGGCGATGTACTCAGGTGAGATTGCAGGCTGTCGGGTGACGGGATTCACTCCGTGGTTGGCTAGCGTCGCGCCCATGATCGCCAAGTCGCGGCAGGTGACTTGAATGGCGCATTGTTGGAAATAGGCCTCCAAGATATCGGTCGGCTCCTCCTCAATGATGTCGAAGTTGCGCAGCATCCAACCGATGGCGCGATTGCGGTGACCTGTGCTGCTTTCTGATTGGTAGACGGCGCGATCGATGCTCAATTCACGCCCCGCGCAGCCAGATAAATAGGCGTTGATTCGCTGGATCCGCGATTTGCCCACTTGCCTTTTGACTAAACCACAGGCGGCAATCGCACCAGCATTGATCATGGGATTGAAAGGTGCGCCGGTAACTGGCTTGAGGCTGATCGCGTTGAAGGCCTCGCCTGAGGGTTCGACACCGATGCGCGATAGCACGCCTGCCTCGCCTTGATCTTCTAGCGCGAGCCCGTAGGTCAGCGCCTTCGAGATCGACTGGATCGTGAAAGCTTGGCCAGTGTCGCCCACTTCGTAGACGTGTCCATCACGCGTCGCGATGCAGATGCCAAACCAATCGGGGTTGGCTTTGGCCAGCTCGGGGATGTAATCGGCGACTTTGCCCTGCCTGTAGCCATGATGGCGTTCGTGCAGGCTGCGCAGGTAGCTGTCGATGGGGAAGGGACGGTCTTGGATGTGATCGGACATGGAGGGCATTGGATGGCGAGTGTCTCACCAAACAAAGCAATATTTGTTCCATGGCCACCGCAATTCAACCGTTGCCTTGCTGAAACGCTACGCGAGAGTGAAGGGGTAGCTTTTTCATGCAAATCTCAAACAACGGTGAGCTCAGCCACGCTTGCAACCAGTGCTGTGTGGCGGGCAGGGCTTGGGCATCAAACCATTCGGCATCGACGGCCCGAAACTGCCTGACAAAGGGGAAAACCGCTAGATCCGTTGCGCATGGAGCCTCGCCCCCTAAAAATGGCTCGTTGGCTAACTTGAGCTCTAACGATCGCATCAATCCGATCATCGCTTGGTGGCGGTGATGGTCGCGCTGGTTCGGTTCAAATCGCTCGGGGTATTTGTAGCGATCGAGATGCTTTTTGAATGACCCATCAGTTTCTGCAACTAACGCGAGATTCACTGAGCTTTGCGCCCGGCTCCACCAACCACCGAGGTCTTGCGCCTCAAGCGCCCAGCGCATGATTTCCAGACTCTCTTCAATGACGATTCCGTCAGGCAATACCAACACCGGGACAGTGCCTTTGGGGGACGCGGCAAGCATGCTTTGCGGCTTGTCGCGTAGGGTGATTTCGTAGGCATCAAATGGCTTGCCCGCCTGCAAGAGTGCCATGCGAGCGCGCATCGCGTAGGGGCAGCGGCGGTAGGTATAAAGCAATGGGCGGTGCGTCATGGGAGCGCTTGAGGCGACCGAAGAATCAGGTGATTTTGATGCTAAATGTGTTGAATGCCAAGCAAAACTGACCCCCGGGGGGTCGATTAGTGTCGGCGACAACAGGTAAGTAGGAACGGTTCTGTGTCTATGATGCAAGGCATGACAGCAATTAGCTCCAAGACCTGTGCGTTTTGCACCCTGCCTTCGGTACGGGTGATTGATGAGAACGCCAATGGGGTCACGATTCGTGACGGGTACCCTGTGTCCCCCGGTCACACCTTGCTGATACCCAAACGGCACACGGGTTCATTTTTCGATCTATCGGAGCAGGAGCGCAGCGATCTTTTTGCCTTGCTTGACCGAGCCAAACTGGTTTTGGACGAAGAGTTTCAGCCACACGGATACAACATCGGCATTAATGATGGCGCTGCTGCCGGTCAGACCGTGCCGCATTTGCATGTGCACCTGATTCCCCGTTTTGAAGGTGACTTGCCGGATCCAAGGGGTGGGGTGCGATGGGTACTTCCGGACAAGACGTCGTCACCGCGGAAGTGCGCCATGTCGGTCACCACCAGAAGGAGGCGGTGATCGAGGAGGGGCGCGGCGGGCCAAAGTGGCGGCTGGCCAGTGACGAGGGCGTGCACTTGAAGGGCACCGACCTCGCACCGTTCCCCCTCG
>JANPAK010000052.1:0-3348 GCA_031429925.1 Variovorax sp. | reverse complement strand
ACCAATACCTTCCCCGAGTGGCCCCTCGCCCACCCGTATCGCTATGTGGCACACAACGGCGAAATCAACACCGTGCGCGGCAACTTCAACTGGATGCGCGCGCGCGAAGGCGTGATGAAATCGCCCGTGCTCGGCGACGATCTGAAAAAGCTCTACCCCATCAGCTTTGAGGGCCAGTCGGATACCGCTACCTTTGACAATACCCTAGAGCTGCTCACCGCAGCCGGCTACCCCATTAGCCACGCGGTGATGATGATGATGCCCGAGCCTTGGGAGCAGCACACGACGATGGACGAACGCCGCAAAGCGTTTTACGAATACCATGCAAGCATGATGGAGCCGTGGGACGGCCCCGCATCGATCGTGTTCACAGATGGCCGCCAGATCGGCGCGACGCTGGATCGCAACGGCCTGCGCCCCTCGCGCTATTGCTTGACGGATGACGACATGGTCATCATGGCTTCTGAAGCGGGTGTGCTCCCTCACATCACTGAAAACAAAATCGTCAAGAAATGGCGCTTGCAGCCAGGCAAGATGTTCTTGATTGATCTCGAACAAGGCCGCCTGATTGACGACGAAGAGCTGAAAAGCCAACTGGCCAACAGCAAGCCTTATCGCCAGTGGATTGACGAAGTGCGCATCAAGCTCGATGACGTGCCGCAAGGTTCGACGGATTCCATCGCACCGATGAAAGACAACTTGCTGGATCGCCAGCAAGCTTTCGGCTATACGCAGGAAGATCTGAAGTTCCTCATGGCGCCCATGGCAGCCAATGCCGAAGAAGCCGTGGGTTCGATGGGCAATGACTCGCCCTTGGCCGTGCTGTCCGACAAGAACAAGCCGCTGTTTAACTACTTCAAGCAGCTTTTTGCGCAGGTGACCAACCCACCGATTGACTCGATCCGCGAGCAGATCGTGATGAGCTTGAACAGCTTCATTGGCCCTAAACCGAACCTGCTGGACATCAACGCTGTCAACCCGCCACTGCGCTTGGAGGTGGATCAGCCTGTGCTTGATTTCGCCGACATGGCAAAAATCCGCGACATCGCGCGGCATTCGCGCAGCAAGTTCAAAAGCTACACCCTCGATATCACCTACCCGGTGGCTTGGGGGCGCGAAGGCGTGGAGGCAAAATTGGCTTCGCTCAATGCCGAAGCGGTGGACGCGATCAAGAGCGGTCACAACATCCTCATCGTGTCTGACCGCGCGATGGACAGCGCTCGCGTTGCCGTGCCTGCCTTGCTAGCCACTTCCAGCATTCATCAACACCTCGTGCGCGCAGGCCAGCGATGCAACGCAGGTTTGATCGTTGAGACGGGCAGCGCCCGCGAGACGCATCACTTTGCCCTGCTCGCAGGCTATGGCGCAGAAGCGATTCATCCGTATCTCGCGCTTGAAACCGTGATTGAGTTGACCAAACACACCAAAGATGTGGACGCTGACAAAGCCGTTTACAACTTTGTGAAAGCCGTGGGCAAGGGCTTGAATAAAGTCATGTCCAAGATGGGCATTTCCACCTACATGAGCTACTGCGGTTCGCAGATTTTCGAAGCAGTGGGCTTGGATAAATCCTTTGTGGACAAATACTTCTACGGCACAGCCACACAAGTGGGCGGCATTGGCGTGTTTGAAATCGCTGAAGAAAGCATTCGCGTGCATGCGGCCGCTTTTGGCAGCGACCCCATTTTGGAGGGCATGCTAGAAGTCGGCGGTGAGTACGCTTGGCGTGTGCGTGGTGAAGACCACATGTGGACACCGGACGCGATTGCCAAACTGCAACATGCCACCCGCGCCAACAACGCAGCGACCTATAAAGAATACGCCCAGATCATCAACGATCAAACCAAGCGCCATCTCACGCTGCGCGGCTTGTTTGAGTTCAAGATTGATCCAAGCAAGGCAATCAATATTGATGAAGTCGAGCCTGCGAAAGATATCGTCAAGAGTTTCGCCACCGGCGCGATGTCGCTTGGCTCGATTTCTACAGAAGCACACACCACACTCGCCATTGCAATGAACCGCATCGGCGGCAAGAGCAACACCGGCGAAGGCGGCGAAGATCCGCTGCGCTACCGCGCTGAGATGGATGCAGGTAAAGCAGAAGGCAAAGGCCAGCGCTTCATCCCCGTGATCAAAGCGGGCGACAGCGTGGGCACTTCGCTGGGCGAAGGCCGCATCGTGGCCGATATTCCTCTGCAAACGGGCGATTCGCTGCGCAGCAAGATCAAGCAAGTGGCTTCGGGTCGTTTTGGTGTGACCGCGGAATACCTCGTTTCTGCTGATCAAATTCAGATCAAGATGGCACAAGGCGCCAAGCCAGGCGAAGGCGGCCAACTGCCCGGCGGCAAGGTGAGCGACTATATCGGCGCGCTGCGTTATAGCGTGCCTGGTGTTGGCCTCATCAGCCCGCCGCCGCACCACGACATCTATTCGATTGAAGATTTGGCGCAGCTCATTCACGATTTGAAGAACGCGAACAGCGCAGCAGATATTTCCGTCAAACTCGTGAGTGAAGTCGGCGTGGGCACGATTGCCGCAGGTGTTGCAAAGTGCAAGGCCGATCATGTGGTGATCGCCGGGCATGATGGCGGCACAGGCGCATCGCCTTTGTCTTCCGTGAAACACGCGGGCACACCCTGGGAGCTCGGCCTGGCTGAAACGCAGCAAACCCTCGTGCTCAACCGCCTGCGTGGTCGCATCCGCGTGCAGGCCGATGGCCAAATGAAAACCGGGCGGGATGTGGTGATTGCCGCCTTGCTCGGCGCAGACGAAATGGGCTTTGCTACCGCGCCGCTGGTGGTCGAAGGCTGCATCATGATGCGCAAATGCCACCTCAACACCTGCCCGGTGGGCGTAGCCACGCAAGATCCGGTGCTCCGTGCCAAGTTCCAAGGCAAGCCTGAGCACGTGGTGAACTATTTCTTCTTTGTTGCCGAAGAAGTGCGCGGCATCATGGCACAACTGGGCATCAAGAAGTTTGACGATTTGATTGGCCATGCCGAACTGCTCGATACCCGCAAAGGCATTGATCATTGGAAGGCGCAGGGCTTAGATTTTTCACGCGTTTTCTATCTGCCTGAAGTGCCAGCCGATGTGCCGCGCAAACACGAAAGTACGCAAGACCATGCGCTAGATAAAGCACTGGATTTGAAGCTGATTGAAAAATCGAAAGCGGCCCTTGAGAAAGGCGAGAAAGTGCATTTCATCGAAGCGGCGCGCAACGTCAACCGCTCGGTTGGCGCGATGCTCTCAGGCGAAGTAGCCAAGCGCTACGGCTCCAAAGGCTTGCCAGACGACACCATTCGCATTCAGCTTGAAGGCACAGGCGGCCAAAGCTTTGGCGCCTTC
>JANPAK010000051.1:0-1848 GCA_031429925.1 Variovorax sp. | reverse complement strand
GCGAATGCGGTCTTGCGAGATCCGCCAGCTGCCGGTTTGGTATGCACCACGGTAACTTGCGTTGTGCCGGGGGGTAGCACTTCGCAGTGCCCCGGCACCCCGTCTCTGACGATCAATGCACTGCAAGGCGCTGGTGGCATCACGATACCCTTGCTCAACAGCGGCATTCCCGGCGCGACGCCGCCCACCACCTCTCCCAATCGGCTCAACTTTATCGTGACCTGCGGCGTGAGTGCCACAGGGCTATCGCCTTAGGTATATAGCCTTGATGACTTCGGCAAATGCGCCATCAAAAACTCCATCTGATCGGCCAAGATGCGGCGATTGCGCAAGATGAAATCTTCCCACAGGCTGGGCACATAGGGCGTGTAGAGCAAGGGCATATGCGCTTGCTCTGGCGTGCGGGCGGCTTTGCGATGATTGCAGCTCTTGCACGCCGTCACGACGTTCATCCAGTTGTCTTGCCCGCCTAAGGCGTAGGGAATGATGTGTTCGCGGGTGAGCTCGTCTTCTTTGTGGCCGCTGCAATCCATGCCGCAGTAGGCACAGACGTTACGATCGCGGATGAAAAGTTTGCTGTTGGTCAGGCCGGGGCGCAGCTCGAAAGGATTGATACCAGGCACGCCCTTGGTGCCAACGATGCTGCTGATATGAATGATGCTTTGCTGGCCGGTGATAGCGTTGTGGCCGCCGCGAAACGTGGCCACGCGTTCGCCCACTTCCCAACGCACCTCATCGGAAGCGTAATGGATCACCGCTTGCTGCATGCTGATCCAGCTTTGCGGCAGCCCTTGGGCTGATAACTTCAAGACCTTCAAAACGCACCTCCAGCAGTAAACACCGAACCAGAAAAAGCACTCAAACCGTCTTAAGTCACAATATACAGCAGTTTTACTGCATTTTGATGACCGAAAACCCGCACACGCCCATATGGAATGTGCGCAAGATGCTATCAATTTAATAGAGACTTCTGACTGGCTATGCGCGTTTTCCGAGGCTTGAATCCCGCCAAAATGGCGCGCGACTGTGCCGTCACGATTGGCAACTTTGATGGCGTGCATCGCGGTCATCAGGCCATGATTGCGCTGCTGCGCTCAGAAGCGGCTCATCGGGGCATACCCAGTTGCGTGATGAGCTTTGAGCCGCATCCAAGAGATTATTTTGCTGCACTCGCAGGAAAGCCCACCCTCGCGCCAGCGCGCATCGCCACGCTGCGCGACAAACTCACCGAGCTGGCGCGCTGCGGCGTGGACCAAGCGGTGATCTTGCCCTTCAATGCTGCCTTCGCTGCCCTCTCTCCACAGGCCTTCACTGAGCAAGTTTTGGTCAAGGGCTTGCGGGCGAAGTACGTGCTTGTGGGGGATGATTTTCGGTTTGGTGCCAAGCGGGCGGGTGACTATGCCACGCTAGATGCGCAAGGGCGACTCTTGAGCTTTGATGTGGCGCGAATGCAAAGTTATGAAGTGCATGGCCTGCGCGTTTCTAGCTCGGCGGTGCGCGAGGCCTTAGCGCAGGGGCGCATGCAAGACGCCGCCAAGCTGCTCGGGCGGCCTTACAGTATCAGTGGGCATGTGGTGCACGGCCGCAAGCTTGGACGAGAATTAGGCAAAGACTCTCATTTGCCGAGCGGTTTTCGCACCCTGAATCTGCGCTTTTCCTCCAAGTCGCATGCTTGGAAATGTGCGGCAAGCGGAATATTTTGCGTGCGGGTGCATGGCCTGCAGGACCAGCGTTTAGACGGCGTGGCTAATTTGGGTATTCGCCCGTCGATCGACGCCAGTGATGTGAACGGTGGCCGCGTGCTGCTAGAGACACATCTGCTTGACTGGCCCCAGGCGCTGGGCGCGG
>JANPAK010000050.1:0-7590 GCA_031429925.1 Variovorax sp. | reverse complement strand
CAACGCTGCGGAAATGACACCAGCGAGCATCGCCAACTCTGCTTGTGCCACCCACGCCAAGTTGTAGGCGAGCCGCGACAGCACCGAAAGCACGACCGGAATCAGGCTCAGCACGATCCACCAGAGCCAGCTTTGTGAGCGCCGAGCGATATAGGCGAGGGCACCGAGGATCAAGACCATGCCAGCTGCGTAGAACGCGTTTAGCGGTAGTCGAGGGTAGTCATGGGGTACTGCCAAAATCCCTGCAACGATCAGCAGGCAAAGAATGATCAGCGCCCACAGTGTGCGATAGATCGGCTTAGAGAGATCGCGGGCATAACTGATCGACAAACTTAGTCGCGCCAGCGCAGCCAAACTCACCAAGGGCAAAATCCACCCCATTGTTTTTGCAAGGTAGACCGAATCGGGCCAGACGCGCATAAACATGTAACCTGACACGGTTAACTGCGCCAACATGACACTGAAGCTAAACAAGGCCAACCAAGCAAAGTGTGGGTTGCGGTAGATTCTGGCGCTGGTTAAGCTGATGACGGTGAGGATTGCGAACACCCCCAAAATCAACCCGTTGAGCGTACCCGCTTGGTTCGATCCACTCGCAAAATCACCACTGTAGATCAATTGAATATCTTCGGTAACAGGCAGCCTGTTTTGAATATGGATGAAAAACACCTGCGTGTAGTCGCTGCGCGTCGAAAGATTGAAAATCGGATCTCGTGACCGCACGGGCCACTGAGTGTTGGGTATGTCGAGCCCAGCAGATTGCGATTGCCATGAATCGAGGTTGTTGGGAGACCTCTGGTATAGCGTGGCCTTGTCGAGAGCTAGCCGAGGGATACGCAGCATCCAAGTCTGCGGCTGCTCCTGCACGGGTAGATCGAGGCGAAGCCATACATCTTGGGCTGCGGAAGTTGGCAACTGCATGCCGCGCTGCCAAGGCACAAAACGCTCCGTGAAAGGACTTTGCAGCAGCTGTGCCGGTGTCGGGGAGGCATCCGAGGGTAGCGCAAGTACGCCTAAGGGTTGTGCCAACGTCAGTTGCTTGCTGTCGTTGAAGAGGCTGGGCAGAGTCGTTGTCACCCATGCCGCTTGGGCGTGCACCCTAGTGAGCCAGCTTGACGCAAAGAAGGCGCAAACAATCAGCAAAAGACTGCTTGATAGCACCCTTGAGCAAATGAGCCGCGAAAATTGGTTTTTCCGACGCATGGCGTTCTTGTGAGTCGTCAAGCCCAAGTTAAAGATAGCTTTGATCTTGCGCCAAAATAGACTCAAGATCATTTAAACAACTACAATATAACCCGAAAGTTTACTCAAATGCCCAAATGTTGGGCGTTTTTGTTGTTGGTGCGCGCGTCCCGCGGCACAAATGCTCATTCGCCAAGATAGGCTGCGCGCACCTTAGGGTCGTCGAGCATTTGCTTGGCATCACCACTCATGGTGATCAGGCCGGATTCCATCACATAGCCGCGATCAGCTGCCTGTAGCGCCAGTCGTGCATTTTGCTCCACAAGCAATACCGTCACACCTTGGCTGGAGACTTGTTTGACGACCTCAAAAATCTTCGCCACCATGATCGGAGCTAGACCCATGGAGGGCTCGTCGAGCAGTAGCAGTTTGGGTTGGCTCATCAAGGCGCGGGCCATAGCCAGCATTTGCTGCTCGCCACCGCTCATCGTGCCGGCCAGTTGATCTTTGCGCTCTTTGAGGCGCGGGAAGGTGGCAAATGCGCGTTCGATGCCATCGGCAATCTCAGCTTTGTCGGTGCGGGTGTAAGCGCCCATTTGCAGGTTTTCGGTGATCGTCATACGCGCGAAAACGCCGCGGCCTTCGGGCACCATGGCAAGACCAGTTTTGACGAGATCCCAAGCCCCAGTGCCAGCGATGCTTTTGCCCATGTATTCGATCGCGCCGGCATGGGGTTTTAAGCCGCCGGTGATGGCTTTCATGATGGTGGTTTTGCCGGCGCCGTTCGACCCGATCAGGGTCACGAGTTCGCCTTCGCGCACCTCAAGGTCGACGCCTTTGACGGCTTGAATGCCGCCGTAGGCCACTTTGAGGCCGGAGATTTTGAGCAGGATGGGTTTATTGCTAGTCGTCATTCAAGAGTCTCCCGCTTCAGTGGTCGGTGCCCAAATAGGCCTCGATCACTTTTTCGTTCTTCTGCACATCGGCAGGCACGCCTTCGGCGATTTGTTTGCCGTAGTCGAGCACCGTGACGCGATCACACAGGCCCATAACGAGCTTCACGTCATGCTCAATCAGCAAAATCGTGCGGTTGTCTTTGCGGATTTTGTCAATCAGCTCGCGCAAAGTGACTTTCTCCGTGGCATTCATGCCAGCGGCAGGTTCGTCGAGTGCGATGAGCTGCGGATCGGTAGCCAGAGCGCGAGCGATCTCTAAGCGACGTTGGTCACCGTAGGATAGCGTGCGGGCTTTGTAATCCGCAAACTTGCCAATGCCGACATAGTCGAGCAGCTCTTGCGAACGCTTGGCAATCGCAAGCTCTTCCTCTTTAAACTTTGCGGTGCGCAGCATCGCGCCAATCACGCCAGAATGCGTGCGTACATGGCGACCGACCATCACGTTTTCTAGGGCCGTCATTTCGGCAAAAAGGCGAATGTTTTGGAAAGTGCGTGCAATGCCTGCTTTAGCCACTTCATGCACTGCGCTTGGCGTGTAGGGCTTGCCAGCAAGCTCGAAGCTTCCGCTGTCCGGTGTGTAAAGTCCCGTGATGACGTTAAAAAACGTCGTCTTGCCAGCGCCGTTGGGGCCAATCAGACCATAGACCTGACCGCGTTGAATGGTGATACCCACGTCGGACAGGGCTTGCAGGCCACCGAAGCGCTTGGAAACGTTGGATACGTTGAGAACGATGTCACTCATGGTGTTCTCCTTACTTGCCGGCGGCTGCTTTGGCCGCATTTTCCAAGGACTTTCCATGGTCTGGCGAAGGCCAAAGCCCGCGTGGACGCAGCAACATAATGATGATCATGGCCAAGGCGATCAACAGCTGTCTGAGAATAGATGCATCGATGCGCCCGCCCGTGACAGCTTGCAGATCGAGCACGCCGGAGAGCCAGCGCAGCACTTCAGGCAAGGTGGACAGCAGTAGCGCACCAATGATGACGCCCGGCAAATGCCCTAGGCCGCCAAGCGTAATCATTGCGACGATCATCACCGACTCCATCAGCGAGAAGGATTCTGGCGAGATGAAACCCTGGAAAGCGGCAAACATCGAGCCGCTTACACCGCCGAAAGTTGCTCCCATGCCGAAGGCCAGCAGCTTCATGTTACGGGTGTTGATGCCCATGGCCTTGGCGGCAATCTCATCTTCACGAATGGCCATCCAGGCGCGGCCAATGCGAGACAGTTCAAGGCGGTGGCACAAGATCACGCTGATGACGACCAAGGCCATGAACAAGTAGTAATACATGACCAAGCTACCAATCTTGTAGCCAAAAAGATTGATTCCGTTGCCAAAGCTGTAGCCAAAGATGTTCATCGGGTCGATCTGAATCAGACCTTTGGGGCCGTTGGTGATATTCAGAGGGTGATCCAAATTGTTCATGAAGACACGGATGATTTCGCCAAAGCCTAAGGTGACGATGGCCAGATAATCGCCGCGCAATTTGAGTGTCGGTGCACCCAGTAACACACCGAAGGTCCCCGCTAACAAGGCTGCTGCTGGCACGATGATCCAGATGGGCGTATGAAGCCCATCCGGGAACAGTCTGGCAATCGCAGGGAAGGTTTCAAACAGATGGGGAGAAGCCATCAAGCCATACATATAGGCGCCAATGGCAAAAAAGGCGACAAAGCCCAAATCGAGCAAACCAGCAAAGCCCACGACAATATTCAGGCCAAGCGCTAGAAGCACGTATAGCAATGCCATATCGGCCACGCGTACCCAGAAATTGCCTACGCCTTGCAACGCCAGCGGCAGCATCAGCAGAAAGAGCGCCATGAGGATCACATGGGTTTTGTTCTTGAAGTCAAATTTCAACATGAAGTTTTCCTTTGCTGTTACGCGCGGTCAGCGACACGTTCGCCCAGCAGGCCAGAAGGCCGCAAGGTCAAGACGATGATGAGCACGGTGAAGGCCAGAATATCGACGTAATGGCTACCGAGCACGCCGCCTGTGATCGCGCCCAAATACCCGGCACCAATCGATTCAACCAAACCCAGAAAGATACCGCCGACGACCGCACCGGGTAGGTTCCCAATACCGCCGAGGACGGCTGCCGTGAAGGCTTTCAATCCGGGCAAAAAGCCCATCGCATGGTGCACGGTGCCATAGTTAGTGGCCCACATGACGCCCGCAATCGCGGCGAGGATGGCACCAATGATGAAGGTTGCTGAAATCACTGTATCGGGCTTGACTCCCATGAGCGCCGCGACGCGAGGGTTCTCGGCTGTAGCGCGCATCGCACGGCCTAGGTTGGTTTTGCCGACGACATAGCTCAATATAGCCAAACAAATAGCGGTGACGCCCAGAATCAAAATTTGCGCGGGGGTGATCACTGCGCCCGCGATATTGATGGGATCGGCTTGAATCAAGTTAGGGTAGGCCTTGAAATTGGGCTTAAAGATGATCATAGCAATGGTCTGCAGCAAGATGCTCATGCCGATCGCAGTGATCAAGGGGGCCAGGCGAGGGCTGCTACGAAGCGAGCGGTACGCCACTTTTTCAATGGTGAAATTGAGAACTGCGCACACAATACAGGCGATGATCAGCGCCAAAATCAAGATCACCCAGCCTGGCGCGCCGGGCATGCTCGTTTGCATCATACCGATCAACGCCCAACTGGTGAGTGCCCCGATCATGAGCACTTCGCCGTGGGCGAAATTGATGAGCTGGATGATGCCGTAAACCATGGTGTAGCCCAAAGCGATGAGCGCGTACATACTGCCAAGAACCAGACCGTTGATGATCTGCTGCAGAAAAATATCCATGAAAACCTCCGTGTTAATAGCATGAGTGCATCAATGGTGTTGATGAGAGCCACGCCACTTTCATTTAACTAGCAAAAAACCCGCCAGGGTGAAGAGGTTCACTATTGCGGGTTCCTGATTTGATTGTAGCTACGCTGTCACGGTGGCTTTCTCGCTCAAAGTGCTTATTGGGGCGGGTTTTCCCGGTACAAAAATCAATATTAGCGCGTTTGAGATTCGATCAACTCTGCTAATGATTGGCGACTTAAATCATAAAGGCTGCTTGCCAACGGCGGCATTGCGAGCTTTGAGTTCGCGCAATTTCTCTGCAATTTTGATCTCTAGCCCGCGTTCGCTGGGCTGATAGAAGTCAGGTTCAGGCATGCCCTCTGGGAGGTAGGTTTCGCCTGCGGCAAAAGCATCGGCCTCGCTGTGGGCGTAGCGGTAGTCTTTGCCGTAGCCTATTGTTTTCATGAGGCTCGTGGGCGCGTTGCGCAGATGCAGGGGCACAGGACGCGTGCCGTCTTTCTTGATCCAAGCTTTGGCGGCATTGAATGCTTTGTAGGCTGCGTTTGACTTGGGCGCCATGGCCAGATAAATCACGCATTGCGCCAGAGCCAACTCGCCTTCGGGGCTGCCTAAGCGTTCATACACATCTGCGGCATCCAGCGCTAGGCGCAAGGCGCGCGGGTCAGCTAGGCCAATGTCTTCGCTGGCCATCCGCACGAGGCGGCGCGCTAGGTAACGCGGATCTGCGCCGCCATCAAGCATGCGCATGAACCAATACAGGGCGGCATCGGGATCGGAGCCGCGCACGGATTTGTGCAGCGCGCTGATCGTGTCGTAGAACTGCTCACCGCCCTTGTCGAAGCGGCGCATTTTTTCGCCCAGAACTTTGAGCAGCCAACCATCGTCGATTCTGGGCAGCTTCTGCGCTTGCGCTAGCACAAATAGGGTCTCTAAGGTGTTGATCAGACGGCGCGCATCGCCATCAGCGTACTGAATCAGTCGCTCGCGCGCTGCGGTATCAATTGCTATTGATTCAATAGCATGTTGCGCATATTCTGAAAGAGCTAAATCGATAATTCCTTGAAGATTTTCCTCGCAAATTGGCTCCAGGACGTAGACTGTTGCGCGCGATAGAAGCGCAGAGTTCAATTCAAATGAAGGGTTCTCTGTCGTGGCGCCGATGAACGTGAACAATCCGCTTTCGACGTGCGGGAGGAACCCGTCTTGCTGCGATTTGTTGAAGCGGTGCACCTCATCGACAAACACGATAGTGCGTTGCGGTGCCAGTCCAGTTTGAGCTGCCCGCGCGCGTTCGACAGCATCTCGGATATCTTTGACGCCACCGAGTACGGCGCTGATCGCGATGAACTGCGCATCGAAACTGAGAGCCATGAGCCGTGCGATCGTCGTCTTACCGACGCCCGGCGGGCCCCACAAGATGCAACTGTGTGGCACGCCGCTTTCGAAGGCGACGCGAAGGGGCATACCCTCGCCTAACAGATGTTGTTGCCCGAAAACGTCACCCAGCGCTTGGGGCCGTAGGCGCTCCGCCAAAGGAATCGCGGATGGATGGGCTGTGATCACCATGTCAGCATTGTAGTGAGCCGAAAAAAAGCCAACCCTCGGGTCGGCCTTTCGTGCACAGTGGCGCGCGTTTAGCGCAGATCGTCCGCAAGCACCTTAACGATGCGCTGCGCGTTGACAGAGCTTTCAGGGCTACCAGCAGCGTTGAGCACGGACACCGTGGTCGATTCGCCTTGACTGCGCACTGCGATGCGGAACTTCAACGGTGCCGAATCGGTGCCAGAGCCGCCGAACAATTTAGCAAAAAATCCTGGCTCCTGGCTGTCACCTTTCGGTTCAACGTAGCGGACAAAATATGTCCCTTGTGAGCGATCACGGTCCTCGACTGTGAAACCCGTGCGATCCAAGCTCAGACCGACTCGGCGCCAAGCACGGTCAAAGCCGTCGTCGACCTGGACGACAGGGCTGCCATTGACATTGGCGACACGAGACGTGGCTTTCACCGCTCCGCCAGCGATAAGTGCTTTGGATTGCTCTTGACCCACGCCAAGCTTTAGCATCAGGCGGCGCAGCATTTCTACTTCCAACTCAGGATCAGTGGCACGAGACTCCCATACGCTACGATCAGCATTCGCCTGCACGCCTAAGGTGCCCCCCGTCAGCTTTTCTACCATGCCGCGGTGTGAGACATAGATCTCGGTCGTGTTGCCATTGCCGGCGCGTTCCAAGCGCGTTCGAAATTTGTCGCGCTCGCCAGTGTCGTAGAGACCGTCAAATACCTTGCCGATCGCGGTCCGAATGAAGTCTTGCGGAATCTTGGCTCGATTTTCCGCCCAGTCAGTTTCCATCACGCCCACATCTTGCCGGTCAACGTTGAGCAAGAAACCATTGTCTTGCCAGAAATCACGGATGGGCCCCCACAACTGATCGGCAGGGCGTGCAACCACCAGCCAGCGCTGGTTCCCGGAGCGCTCAATTCGCACATCGGAGATTGTGCTTGCAGCGACAGGCACACCAGCTTGCGTTTGGCCTGCGGAGAAAGCGGTTGCAGTGACGCTGCCACCGGGCACGGCAAAGCGGGAATCGCGCGATAGGGCGGTCAAATCGGGAGGGACTTCCAAGCTTGGG
>JANPAK010000049.1:0-29731 GCA_031429925.1 Variovorax sp. | reverse complement strand
TGCCGGGGTTGGCTTTGGCCCAATCGACCATTTCCTTGATGGTTTTGAAAGGGGCATCCGCTGTTGCAGCGATGCCGAAGGTGTAGCCCGTCAAGCAAGCGATGTGCGTGATGTCGTTGACCGGGTGGAAAGCCATTTTCTGCATGTGGGGCAGGCGGTAGATGCCCAAGGGCAGTTGGGTGAGGGTGTATCCATCCGGCTTAGCTGTGAGCATAGCGGTCGCACCGAGTGTTCCACCCGCGCCTGGCTTGTTGTCGATCGTCACAGTCGCTCCGCCAAGCGCGCGGCCCAGAGCCTCACCAATCCCGCGAACGGCCGCATCTGAAGCGCCGCCCGCTGGCCAGGGGCAGATGAGGCTAATGGGTCGAGAAGGAAACTTGTCTTGCGCACGCGCCCACGGGCTCACTAACGCGGATGAGGCGGCTAGCGCAGGGGCTGCGATCAGCGCAGCAGTGGCTTTGAGGTTTTGGCGGCGGGTGTTGGTCATGCGGGTCTCCGATTTTTGGACAGATGGGCATCAGCGTACCGCACATACCAATCGAGGCAATCCGGGTTTGCCATGGCGTCTTTGTTGACAACCTTCTCCAAGGGCTGGCCCAGCATCAGCTTCTTGATCGGTAACTCTTGTTTCTTGCCACTGAGCGTGCGGGGAACGGCCTCAACTTGCAAGGTCTCGTTAGGCACAAAACGCGGCGAAAGCTGCTTGCGGATCGCGTCATGCAGCCGGGCTTTGATCTCATCGTTTAACACCAGCCCTTCCCGCAGTACGACAAACAGCGGCATGAAGCTCTCGCGCCCGAGATATTCCAAATCAACCACCATGCTATCGAGCACTTCAGGCAAGGCTTCCACGGCGGAGTAAATCTCGCTCGTGCCCATGCGCAAACCGGCGCGGTTGATCGTGGCATCGCTTCGACCGTAAATGATACAGCCGCCATCTTGCCCAATCTTGAGCCAATCGCCATGCCGCCACACCAAGCGCTTTTCGCGTTGCGCGTTGTTCTGGCTGTACATATCAAAATAGCTCGACAGATAGCGCGCGTTATCAGCATCGTTCCAAAAATACAGCGGCATCGAAGGGATGGGCTGCGTGCAAACCAGCTCACCCACTTCGCCCATCACGGCTTGGCCATCTTCATTCCAGCTTTCGACCGCACAGCCGAGCAAACGGCATTGCATTTGGCCAGGCACCTGCGGCAGCTCGCGATGGCTACCGATAAAAGCGCCGCAAAAATCAGTGCCGCCGGAGATGTTGCACCAAAACACATCTGGCGTGCCAAGCGCGGCAAACTGTGCTGAGGCCCAGCGCTGCACATCCTCCGGCAAGGGCGATCCGGTTGAGCCAAGCGCACGCACTTGGCGCAGCTCATGCCCGGCCGCTTGCAAGGCTTTCGCATCGACGCCTACTTTCATACAATTCGTCCAATACGCCGCGCCTGCGCCGAAAAACGTGCAGCGATGCCGCGCCACAAAGCGCCACAACACGGTCCAGTCGGTGGCTTCTTTGCTGCCCGACGGCGAGCCGTCATAAATGCAGATCGTCGTGCCGGTGGCCAGCCCCGCCATCTGGGCATTCCACATCACCCAACCAGTGGAGCTGTACCAGTGGTAACGCTCACCAAGACTGTTTGCTTGATAACTGCAACCCACATCATTGCCCAAGCATTTGAGCGCAAGCAGGGTCAGCACAATGCCGCCATGGCCGTGCACGATGGGCTTGGGCAGGCCGGTCGTGCCGCTGGAATAGACAATCCACAGCGGGTGATCAAACGGCAGGGTTTGTGGCTCAAACACCGCCGTTTCTTGGTCTTTTCGACTGGTAGCCCTTGTAAAATCTACGCAATGCGCTACAGTATTAATAGCAACTGGCGAGCTGTGGCCCGTCTTCAGTAAGAGCAGATGCGCCACACTCGGCAAGCCGTCACAGAGCTCTTGCACCGTGGCCGAACGATCTAAGGGCTTGCCAGCGTAATGCACGCCATTGACCGCGATCAAGACCTTCGGCGTGATCTGCTTGAAACGGTCAAGCACGGCCGGCGTGCCCATGTCTGGCGCACACACGCTCCACACTGCGCCGATACTCACGCAGGCGAGACAGGCCACGATCGTCTCGGGAATGTTGGGCATGTAGGCCGCCACCCGATCACCGCGCTGTACGCCCAACTCGCGCAAATGGATGGCCAGCGATGCCACTTGGCTCTTCAATTCCGGCCAGCTCAGCTCGCGCGCTTCGCCCAACTCATTCTCACTGATGATCGCCGCGAAGCCGGCTGCATGCGCCGCATCGGCATGCCGCAAGACCTGCGCCGCGTAGTTCACCTGTGCTCCCGGAAACCACTTCGCCTGCGGCATGCGGTCATCAGCCAAGGCCGCGCTGTGCGGGGTAGGCGATTGGATTTCAAAATAATCCCAGATCGATTGCCAGAAAGTATCCAAATCCGTCACCGACCATTGCCACAAAGCATCGTAGGTTTCAAACTTCAAGCCGCGCTCTCGCGCGAGCCAGTCTTGGTAGAGACGAATCTGTGGGATGTAGGGCGCAGCCGTTGAGGTTAAAGTCATAGCCAACATATTAGCCCGGCCAACCATGGGCCAGCGCGCGGAGAATCCCCATGAACCTGTCCACACCGAGACTCGAGCCCGTCATGCAACTCACTGTGCAAGTGGCCAAACCCATTGAAGCCGGCCAAGTGGCACACGCTCTCGGTGAAGGTCGCCGACGCATCGTCCCCATCACCGGCGGGCGCGTGCAAGGCGTGGCACGCGGCCAATCGATGGAAGGCCAGGTGCTCCCCGGCGGCGCAGACTTCCAACTCGTGACCAGCAACACCGCTGCTCAACTCGATGCGCGGTATGTCCTGCGCCTGGACGATGGCAGCCATATCTATGTCACCAACCAAGCCATCCGAACCGGCAGTGCCGAAGATATCGCCGCATTGGTGCGCGGGGAGAACGTAGCGCATGAGCGCATTTACTTTCGCTGTGCTCCGCGGTTCGAGGTGGAACGCGCCGATCTGGCTTGGATGACGCAGACGCTTTTCATCGGCACCGGTGCGCGATATCCGGATCGGGTGGAAATGGTGTTTTATGAAGTGCTTTGAGGAGCTAGCCGGGCGATGCGCCTTGCTGAAGCAACCGAGCCAAATACTTCCCTGTATGACTCGCCTCATTCTCAGCCACTTGTTCTGGTGTGCCCATCGCCACCACTTGGCCGCCACCGTCGCCACCTTCTGGCCCCATGTCGATCAGCCAATCGGCTGTTTTGATCACATCCAGGTTGTGCTCAATGATGACAATGGTGTTGCCGGCATCGCGCAATTGATGCAACACCTTGAGCAGCAGCTCGATATCGGCAAAGTGCAGCCCAGTGGTGGGCTCGTCCAAGATGTAGAGCGTGCGGCCAGTATCGCGCTTGGATAGCTCCAGCGCGAGTTTGACGCGTTGGGCTTCGCCACCCGAGAGCGTGGTGGCGCTTTGGCCGAGGCGGATATAGCTTAGGCCCACGTCGAGCAGGGTTTGCAGCTTGCGTGCAATGGTCGGCACGGCCTTCATGAACTCATGGGCTTCGGCCACGGTCATGTTCAGAATTTGCGCGATGTTTTTGCCCTTGTAGAGTACTTCCAAGGTTTCGCGGTTGTAGCGCTCGCCTTTGCACACATCGCAGGGCACATACACATCCGGCAGAAAATGCATTTCCACCTTCACCACCCCATCGCCTTGGCAGGCTTCGCAGCGGCCACCGGCCACGTTGAAACTAAAGCGCCCCGCGCCATAGCCACGCTCGCGGGCGACCGGCATCTCAGCCAACAGCTCACGAATCGGCGTAAAGAGGCCGGTGTAGGTGGCCGGGTTAGAGCGGGGCGTGCGTCCAATGGGCGACTGATCGACGTTGATCACTTTGTCGAAATGCTCGAGACCCTCGATGTCTTCATGCGCGGCGGGTTCGTCGTGGCTGCGATACAGGCTGCGTGCCACTGCTTTGTGCAGGGTATCGTTGACGAGCGTGGACTTGCCCGAGCCCGACACACCGGTGACGCAGGTCATCAGGCCAACGGGGAAGTCAACGCTGACATCTTTCAGGTTGTTGCCGGTCGCGCCGACCACGCGCAGGAGTTGAAACTTCTCATCTGCTTTCACGGTCGGCTTCTTCTTTTCAAAGGCCGAGACCGGATAGCGAGACTTCGCCGCAGCGGCGACCGGTTCTTTCACTTTCATCGGAAGCCATTTGCCGCGCTTCGCAGGCACGGCGATTTCCCGCCGACCAGAGAGGAACTGCCCCGTGAGCGACTCGACGCTTGCTTCAATCTGCTCTGCCGTGCCCTGAGCGATGACGCGCCCGCCATGTACACCGGCCCCAAGACCAATGTCGATCACGTAGTCGGCCGCGCGGATCATGTCTTCATCATGCTCCACCACAATCACGCTGTTGCCCAAATTGCGCAAATGCTTCAAGGTGCTGATCAAGCGATCGTTGTCGCGCTGATGCAGGCCGATGCTGGGCTCGTCCAGCACATACATCACACCGGTGAGCCCGCTGCCGATTTGAGAAGCAAGGCGAATGCGCTGCGATTCGCCGCCAGAGAGCGTCTCGGCACTGCGCGCCAGACTCAAATAGCTCAGGCCCACATCATTCAAAAATTTCAAGCGCGAGGCAATCTCTTTGATCACCTTGCTGGCAATCTCAGCCTTGGCACCGGTCATCTTTAAGCCTTCAAAGTAGCGCTGTGCTTCGATTAAGGTGATGCCACCGATTTGGCTGATGGTGCGGGCTTGGCCGCCTGCTTGCAGGCCTTCACCAATTCGCACATTGCGTGCTTCGCGCTTGAGGCGCGTGCCCTCGCAGCTGGTGCAAGGTTGGCTATTGCGATAACGCGCCAGATCTTCGCGCACCAGCGCCGATTCGGTTTCGCGATAGCGCCGCTCCATGTTGTGGATGATGCCCTCGAAGGGATGCTTCTTCTTGATCTTTTTCCCAGCAAAGTTGCCGCTATCCATGGTGTAGCTGAATGCGATGTCCTCTTCGCCACTGCCGTGCAAAATGATGTGCTGCACATTCTCGGGCAGCTCTTCAAACGGTTTTTCGATGTCTATCTTGTAATGCTTGGCGATGGATTCGAGCAGTGAAAAGTAGTAGCCATTGCGCCGATCCCAGCCCTTGATGGCGCCGCTGGCCAGAGACAGCGATGGAAAGGCCACCACGCGGCTCGGATCAAAAAACTCCATCATGCCCAAGCCATCGCAGGTCTCGCAAGCGCCCACAGGCGAGTTAAACGAAAACAGGCGTGGCTCGAGTTCGCCGATGGTGAAGCCGCAAATGGGGCAGGCAAATTTGGCGTTGAACCAATGCTCTTTCTCAAGAAATTTAGGGCTCTCTGCCTTTTCTTTGCTGGATAGTATGCTATCGCTTTCATAGTCCATGTTGACTGCAATTGCGCGGCCTTCAGCCAAGCGCAGCGCCGCTTCAAAGCTCTCCGCCAAGCGCTGCTTCATCTCCGGCTTGACCTTGAGCCGGTCTATCACCACATCAATATCGTGTTTTTCGGTTTTCTTCAGCTTAGGCAACTCATCAAACTCGAGCATCTGCCCATCCACCCGAAAGCGCACATAGCCGCGCGCTTGCATGTCTTCAAACACCTGGATGTATTCGCCCTTTTTCTCCCGCGCAATCGGCGCCAAGATCATCACCTTCGTGTCTTGCGGCCAAGCTAAGACGGTATCCACCATTTGCGATACCGTCTGCGCCGCTAGTGGCTCCAAATGATCCGGGCAATAAGGCGTGCCGGCTCGGGCAAAGAGCAGACGCAGGTAGTCATGAATCTCGGTGACGGTGCCCACGGTGGAGCGTGGGTTATGGCTGGTGGCTTTTTGCTCAATCGAGATCGCGGGAGACAACCCCTCGATCACATCCACATCGGGCTTGTCCATGAGCTGCAAAAACTGCCGCGCATAGGTCGACAAACTCTCCACATAGCGCCGCTGCCCCTCGGCATACAGCGTGTCAAATGCGAGCGAGGATTTGCCCGATCCGGACAGCCCCGTGATCACGACAAGCCGATTGCGCGGGATATCCAAATCCACATTCTTCAAGTTGTGCGTGCGCGCTCCACGGATGCTGATGTGGGTATGCAAAGCTTGGCCTAAATACGCGCCGTCGGTGGAAGAATTCACAGTGTTCAGTTTCAAAAAGTCAACCGAGCATCATAGCGCGGATGCTGTTTTGATGCACTTATGCTCGGGGAGAGAAGCCGCAGCTTGTGCGGCGCGCAGCGCAAAAACGACAATTTACTATGATTTCAATAGCGCACTGAGCAGCATTGGCATGGGCTATCAGTCGATTTCTCTCAAGGACGCTGCTAAACGCCGAGATGCTGTTCCAAAATCTCGGGCTGGGCGATCAGCGCTTCGGATGAGCCGCTGAACACGACTTCGCCTTTGACGAGGATCACGTTGTTATCGGTGATCTGGGTGACATGTTTCCAGTTTTTATCGACGATCACGGAGCTGATGCCGCTTTGTTTGATTTCGCCGCAAATGCGCCAGATTTCTCGCGCGATCAGTGGGGCGAGGCCTTCCGTGGCTTCGTCGAGGATCAGCACATCGGGATTGGTCATGAGAGCACGACCGATGGTGAGCATTTGCTGCTCGCCGCCAGACAGTTGCTGACCGCCGTGGTTCAGGCGCTCCTTCAATCTGGGGAAGGTTTCCAAGACACGCTCATAGGTCCAATCCCGCTGTCCATGGGTGCCCGGCCGTGCGGCCATTTTCAAATTTTCTGTGACGCTCAAGTTTGCAAAAATGCCACGGCCCTCGGGCACGTAAGCGATGCCCAGTTGCGCGACTTCAAACGTGGGGCGGCCACGCATGTCTTTGCCTTTGATCACGACCTCGCCTTGAGCGGGGGGCACGATGCCCATGAGCGATTTCAGCAGGGTACTTTTGCCCATGCCGTTGCGCCCCATCAGGCCAATGGTTTGACCGCGCTGCACGGCAAAATCAATACCGCGCAGGATGTGGCTCTGGCCGTAATAAGTGTGTATGCCGCGAGCGGAGATGAGGGCTTCACTCACATCAATGCTCCTCGCCCAAATATGCTGCTTGCACGCCGGCATCATTACGAACTACTGCAGGAGCATCGCTTGCAATCACTTGGCCATTGACCATCACCGTGAGGTGATCCGCCACTGCAAACACGGCATCCATATCGTGCTCCACCAAAAGCATGGCGTGATCCGTCTTCAATTTCAGCAAGAGCTGCACCATGCGCTCCGCCTCGGCTGTGCCCATACCTGCCAAGGGCTCATCCAGCAAGAGCACTTGTGGCTCGGTCGCGAGAGTCATGGCGATTTCTAGCTGCCTTTGCTCACCGTGACTGGCTGCGCCGGCAATCGTGTTTCGGCGCTCGGTCAGCAAGGCCAGCTCCATCGCGCGTTCGGCACGGGCATTGACCGCAGCCATTTTGGAAGCACTCGATATCCAGCCCATGGGATTGAACGCCAAGCGTTGATCGCGTGATTGGGCGGCCAAGCGGATATTGTCCCAAACCGTGAAGTTGCGAAAGATATTGGTTTTTTGATAGCTGCGGCCTAGGCGCTGGCGCGAGATTCTCTCGGGGCTCCAGCCAGTGATATCGATGCCTGCAAGATGCACACTGCCCGAGGTGGGCGGTAAATCACCAGAAAGTAAGTTGGCCAGCGTGGATTTGCCTGCGCCATTCGGCCCAATCACAGCATGCAGGCGGCCTTGCCATAGATCCAGACTCACTTCGTTGACAGCGGCTAAGCCGCCGAAGCGTTTGGTGAGACTTTTTGCGGAAAGGACAGGCGAAGAAGTGACGCTCATTTCCCATCCGCCTTTTTGGCCAGCCATTTGGAAACCAATCCCAAGATGCCGCGCGGCGCAAGAATCACCAGTGCGACGATGAACAGGCCCATCCACATCTGCCAGTGTTTGCTGGTTTGAAACTTGCCGATCGCGGGCAAATCTTTGAACAGATGCAGCAGATACTCGAATGAAAACGCACCAATCGCTGCCCCCGCAAAGTTGCCCATGCCGCCCAAAATCACCATCATGATGGCGTGCGCACTCATATGAAAGCCCATGAGCTCGGGATTCACAAAGCCTGTGTGCGCAGCAAACAAATAGCCAGCCAGTCCTGCCAATGCACCCGCCAGCGTGAACGCTGCCAGCTTATGTGAGAAGGTTGCAAATCCTAGGGCGCGCATGCGATGCTCGTTAGCGCGGATGCCGGCCAAGGTGCGGCCAAACGGGCTGAAAAGCAAGCGGCGCAAAAAGGCATACACGCCGACCATGCAGAGCAGCACGAGGTAGTAAAACACCTTTTTGTTCTCAAGGTCGACCCAGCCCGACAGACTACCGGCGGTCGGCTTGAAGTTGATATACAAACCATCGGAGCCACCCAGCGATTTGTTGTCGAAGAAGATGAAAAAAACCATCTGGGCGAAGGCCATCGTCACCATGATGAAGTAAATGCCGTGGGTGCGCACCACGAAGAAACCAATGATCAGCGCAGCCAAGGCAGAGGCGAGCACCGCCACCGGCAGGGTCCACCAGATACTCACGGCCGCGCCCTGCGGCGTGATGAAAGCCAAGGCATAGCCTGCCAGACCAAAAAATGCCGCGTGGCCGAGCGAGACGAGTCCAGTGACACCCTGCAAAAGATCCAGGCTCATTGCAAAAATCGCCATGATCATCATGCTGGCCATCAAATTGATCGCATATTGACTACCCATCAGCGGAAAGGCTGCCAACCCGACCACAGCTATGCCCAGCAACACATTCACGCTGCGCGGCAAGACTTCAAGATTGGATTGCGGCGCGCTCATTCCTTGAACAATCCTTCCGGCTTGTAAAGCAAGACCAGCGCCATGAGTACATAGACCAACATACCCGAGATCTGCGGCAGCAGCACCTTGCCGAATGTATCCACCAAGCCCACCAACAGTGCCGCAATCAAGGCGCCGCGCACCGAGCCAATGCCGCCAATGACCACCACCACAAAACACATGATCAGCACCGAGCTGCCCATATTGGGATAGACGCTCGCGATCGGCGCCGCGATCATGCCCGCAATCGTGGCCAAACCCACACCCAAGGCAAACACGAGGGAGTGAATCAGCTTGATGTTCACGCCCAGCGCTTCGGTCATTTCCCGATTGAATGCGCCAGCGCGAATCTTCATGCCCAAGCGAGTTTTAGAAATCAATAAATAAAGGCCCACTGCCAGCAGGATGCACAGGCCGCTCATAAACAAGCGATAGACCGGATACGACAGGTTATCCGTTAGCGGAATCGAGCCAGAGAGCAGCGCTGGGATCTGCACACCGTGCACATCGTCACCCCAAATCATGGAGCGGCCTTCTTCAAAGATGTAAATCAAACCGAAAGTGAGCAAGACTTGATCGAGGTGGTCTCGGTGATAGAAATGCTGTATCAAAAACTTTTCGAGCAACAGGCCAAAGGCGACAGACAGCGCTGTGCCCAGCAAAATCGCCAGCGTCAAGCTGCCCAGTTGCAAAGACAGAGACCAGGCCAAGTACGCGCCCAGCATATAGAAGCTGCCATGCGCGAGATTGACAACGCCCATGATGCCGAAGATCAGCGTGAGGCCAGCAGCCAGCATGAACAGCAGCAAGCCGTACTGCACGCTGTTGAGCAGCTGGATCAGGAAATTGGCGAAATCCATGGGCTCTTGAAGCAATTGCTGCGCCAAAAAAATAGCGGTGCAAATGAAGCACCGCTATTTTTCAGCGTAGTGGATTAGCCCATCTTGCAGCCAGCACCAGAGTCTTGCACCGCCTTGGCGGCGATGCCTATGACTTTGTTCTCTTTATTTTCTACCCGGCGCAGATAAATATCTTGAATCGGGTTGTTGGCTTTACTCATCGTCCATTTGCCGCGAGGGCTGTCGATTTTGGCGTTTTGCATCGCTGCATAAAGTACCTGCTTGTTGTTCAAATCGCCTTTCACAGCGTTTGCGCCTTGCACCAAGAGCAAGCCCGAATCGTAGCCTTGCACGGCATACACATCAGGCTGCATGCGGAAGGTTTTGGCGTATTCCAAGCGGAAGCGGCGGTTGCTGGCGGTATCGAGCGAATCGCTGTAGTGCAGGGTGGTGAGGATGCCATTGGCTGCATCGCCTGCGGCATCGAGCACACCTTCTGTGAGGAAGCCCGAGCCATACAGTGGGATCGTGCGGTTCAGGCCAGCGGCCGCGTAATCGCGGATGAATTTGGCTGCGCCGCCGCCTGCGAAGAAGCAGGCCACCGCATCGGGTTTGATCGAGGCGATTTCGGTGAGCAGGGCTTGGAATTCCACGTTCGGGAAGGGCAGGCCGAGCTTTTTCACAATTTGGCCACCGGCCTTCGTATAGCTCTCTTCAAAGCCTTCAAAGGCTTCGTCGCCTGCGGCATAGCTCCAGGTGATCCACACGGCCTTTTTGTGGCCTTTGTCGACCATCACTTTGCCCAAGCCTAGCGTAGGCTGCGAGTTCGAGAAGCTGGTGCGGAACACGTTCGGAGCACATTGCGCACGCGTGGCCACATGAACGCCCGCATTGGGAATGATGTTGAGCACACCAGACTCACGCGCCACCCGATGAATGCCCATCTGCACACCAGAGTGCACCGTGCCGATCAGCACATCCACCTTATCGCGCTGCACCAGGCGCTGCGCGTTTTCAATGCCCTTGGCCGGGTTAGCTTCGTCATCCACTTTGAAGTATTCAATCTCTCGGCCGCCGAGCTTGCCGCCCTGCTCATTGATCGCCATCCGAAAGCCATTTTCGATCGCCACGCCGAGCTGGGCAAAGGTGCCGGTGTAGGGCAGCATCAGACCCACGCGAATCTTGTTGCTTTGCGCACGCGCGATCTCGGGCAGCAGCAAGCCGGTGGAAGCAGCGCCGATAGCGGCTGCGGAACGGGTCAAAACCAAACGACGTGTACTCATCACCAACTCCTAAAATGAAAAAAGTCACTCACTGCCAAGGATAGGCAAGCATTTTGCTGACCCGGCATCGACGCATCTTACTTGTCAAGCACGACCCGTAAGGGCAGTGTTTTCCATTTGATGCCGCGCAACAGCGTGAATACTGCTCTTGCACCCAATTAGTCGAAGTCACGATTATTTAAATCTAAAGTAATTTTAGACTTCAGTCAAGAGAGAAGTCCATAACATATGCGCTCCACGCTAAAAAAAACCACCCGCCAATGCCGGACAATCGTCGCTCCTGATGTCTGATTCCCCCGCGACCTCCACCCTGCTGCCGATTGAACGGCGCGCCAGCCTATCGCTGGCCAGCATCTTTGCCATGCGCATGCTGGGTTTGTTTTTAGTGTTGCCGGTGTTTGCACTGGAGGCGACCAAATACCCCGGTGGCGATGACCCAGCGCTCGTGGGCTTGGCGATGGGCATTTATGGGCTCACGCAAGGCATCTTGCAAATTCCGTTTGGCATGGCCTCGGATCGCTTTGGTCGCAAGAAAGTCATTTTGATTGGCTTGGTGATTTTTGCCTTGGGCAGCTTTGTCGCGGCGCTGGCCTCCACTTTGGGCTGGCTGATCGTTGGCCGCTCATTGCAGGGTGCAGGCGCGATCTCGGCCGCCGTCACGGCGCTCTTGGCCGACATGACGCGCGACGAGGTGCGTACCAAAGCCATGGCCTTGGTGGGCGCGAGTATCGGGCTGATGTTTGCCGTTTCGCTCGTGCTTGCGCCTTGGTTAGCCGCGCACATCGGCTTGTCTGGGCTGTTTGCGCTGACGGGGATTTTGGTGATCGGCTGTATGGTCACTGTCGTCTGGGGTGTGCCGCCGGAGCCGGCACTCACTTACGCGCCAGCCAGCCGCCTGAAGGGCTTGAAAGAAGTTTTGATGCATGGGGACTTGCTACGTCTGGATCTCGGTGCGTTCATCTTGCATGCGGTGCAGTTAGCCATGTGGGTGGCGATTCCGGCGATGCTGGTGCAGGCGGGTTTGGCCAAAGCATCGCACTGGCAAGCTTATTTGCCGGCGGTGCTGCTCTCGTTTGTATTTATGGGCGGCTTATTTGCGCTGGAAGCGCGGGGGCATTTGAAAGTGGCGTTTTTGGGGAGTGTGGCGCTGATTGGCGCGGTGCAGTTGGGGCTGTGGTGGTCGCTTGACCAGGTGCCGAGTGTGTGGCTACTGGGCTTTTTGCTCCTTGCCTTCTTCGTGGGCTTCAATATCTTGGAAGCCTCCCAGCCCAGCCTCGCTTCGCGCGTGGCGCCTGCGCATGCCCGAGGGGCAGCACTCGGCGTCTACAACACCGTGCAATCTCTCGGTTTCTTCGTGGGTGGGGCGGGTGGCGGCTGGCTGGCCAAGCACCATGGCTTTGATGCCCTGTTTGCGGGCTGCTTTGTGCTGATGGCGATCTGGCTGATCGCGGCTTGGGGCATGAAGCCCCCGAGCAAGACTGCGTCATAATCGTTATCGCCTTGACTGGCAAAGCACATCACTGAAATTTAAGCACTGAAACACAAGGAACTCGAGCCATGGCCTCCGTCAACAAAGTCATTCTTCTGGGCAACTGCGGGCGCGATCCCGAAATCCGTTACATGCCCTCTGGCGGCGCCGTGGCCAATATCTCAATTGCCACCACCAGCAAGCGCAAAGACAAAAACTCTGGCGAAAGCATTGAAGACACCCAATGGCACCGTGTGCAATTCTTTGACCGCTTGGCCGAGATCGTGGGCGAGTATGTAAAAAAAGGCGCGCCACTCTATGTGGAAGGTCGCTTGAAATACGGCAAGTACACCGACAAAGACGGCATCGAGCGCAACACGGTGGATATCATCGCGACCGAAATGCAGCTTTTGGGTAACCGACAGGGCGCAGGCGCTCCAGAGGAAGGCGGCAGTTATTCCCGCGCACCTGCACCCGCATCACGACCGCCGGCAGCCCGGCCCGCGCCGGCGCCCGCAGCCAAGCCCGGCTCAGGCTTTGACGACATGGACGACGACATCCCGTTCTAAGCCGGTTTTATGAACGAAAGTGGCCATTGGCCCTTATAAATCCTGCGTTAAATGCTATTTAATTGATAGCGCCTTTCGCTGCCATCTTTTGCTGATACCAATCATGTGGCGCACACGCTTAGCTTTGTACTTCGATCTCATCCGCTGGAATCGACCCGCCGGCTGGCTGCTGCTGCTGTGGCCCACCTTGAGTGCGCTGTGGATCGCTGCTGGAGGTTTTCCTGGCTGGCATTTACTGGCCGTATTTATTTTGGGCACAATCCTCATGCGCAGCGCGGGATGCTGCGTGAATGATGTGGTCGACGCGGATTTTGATCGCCACGTCAAGCGCACGGCGCAACGCCCCGTGACCAGCGGGAAAGTCGGCAAAAACGAGGCGCTTCTTGTGGGCGCTGTGCTCGCGCTGCTGGCCTTCAGTCTCGTGCTCACAACGAACCGCGCCGCTGTGTTGTGGTCTTTCGCGGCGCTTGCGATTGCGATCGCCTACCCCTTTGCCAAGCGCTTCGTCTCGATGCCTCAAGCCGTGCTCGGCGTGGCTTTCAGTTTTGGCATTCCGATGGCGTTCGCAGCGGTGCAGGGCCGGGTACCTCTGCTGGCTTGGATTCTTTTGCTGGGCAATCTTTTCTGGGTCTTGGCCTACGACACCGAATACGCCATGGTCGATCGGGATGACGACCTGAAAATTGGCATAAAAACCTCCGCCATCACTTTGGGCCAGTGGGATATTGCGGCAGTCATGCTGTTTTACGCCATCTACCTGACCATTTGGCTTTGGATGCTTCAAAGTCACGTGTTGGACACCGTTTTGTGGGTCGCCGCAGCGGGGGCGGTGTTGCAAGTGGTTTGGCATGGCGTATTGATTCGGCCCCGATCTCGCGAAGGCTGTTTTCGAGCTTTCCGTATGAACCACTGGCTGGGTTTCACTTTGTTTGCGGGCATCGCACTTTCAGCCTTCGTGACCTGATTTTTTGACCGCCGCGCATCGATGGCCGTGGCAAGCTTGGCGGCAATACACCGCGAATATAGCTACGCCAATTGCGCAAGCTTTTGCGCGACAATGCATCCATGACACTGACCGAGCTCAAGTACATCGTCGCTCTTGCGCGGGAAAAGCATTTTGGCCGTGCAGCAGAGGCTTGTTTCATTTCTCAGCCCACGCTATCCGTCTCGATCAAAAAGCTCGAAGAAGATCTTGAATGCAAGCTGTTTGAGCGAAGCGCCAATGAAGTGACGGTCACGCCCCTGGGCGAAGAAATTGTGCGCCAAGCGCAAAGTGTTTTGGAACAAGCCGCACAAATCCGTGAGATCGCCAAGCGTGGCAAAGACCCCCTTGCCGGCCCGCTTCGCCTGGGCGTGATTTACACCATCGGCCCCTATCTGCTGCCCGATTTGGTGCGCCAAGTGATTCACCGCACGCCGCAAATGCCATTGATGCTGCTAGAAAACTTTACTGTTCGCCTGCTAGAGATGCTGCGCACCGGCGAAATAGACTGTGCCATCCTCGCCGAGCCTTTTCCAGATACCGGTCTGGCGATGGCGCCACTCTATGACGAGCCGTTCATGGTGGCGGTGCCATCCAATCATGAGTTGGCGACTCGCGACGCAATCAGCGCAGAAGAGCTGAAAGAGCAAACCATGTTGTTATTGGGCACGGGCCACTGCTTCCGCGACCATGTGCTTGAGGTCTGCCCGGAATACGCTAGGTTTTCTAGCCATGCCGAGGGCATCCGCAAAAGCTTTGAGGGCTCATCGCTGGAGACCATCAAACATATGGTTGCAGCAGGGATGGGGGTAACGGTCGTTCCCCGACTTTCTGTGCCAAGTGAAGCTCTAGCCAGCATGAAACCTGCGCAAAGCGCTATGAAAAAGAGAGCGCGTCAAGTGATCGCCAAGACTGACGCGCCGCATGTTCGCTACATCCCATTTTCCGGCGACGCGCCGACGCGACGCGTGGTGCTCGCTTGGCGGCGCAGCTTCACGCGCTATGAAGCTATCGCCGAGCTGCGCAACGCGGTCTACGCCTGCGAGTTGCCCGGCGTGCGTCGGTTGAGTTGACCGCCGTTGCTATCGTTCGTCCCACGCGGCCCACAGGGCGGCAGCGATGATCAGCAGCCCGCCGAAAACGATCCGCTGACTCAACTCGGACGCACCAAGGAGCACCGACGAGCCGGTCGCAAACAAGATTTCGTTAAGCATGATGAGCGAGGTTGTACTCGCCTTCAAGCGAGCGGCACCATACTGCAGCGTGATATTGCTGATCAAGAAAAACAGCGCAAAGCTGACCAGCAGCACCCAGCCCCAACCGCTTTGCATCACCGGCCAAGCGATGCTGCCCGACACGCTGCCAATACTGCCGACGACCAAAGATAACAAGAGGCCACCAAAGAACATAGCAAAGATGCGCTGCTCACTTGGCACCGCACGCAGATGGCGCAGCATGGCGTTGTTGAGCGCAAAACAAAAGCCCCCCATGAGCGCCAGCCAATCGGCCAAGCTATTGGGGATGGGCCAAGGCGACTCTGGGGTTTTCAGCACCAGCGCCACACCGGCGATTGCCAACAACACCCGCGCCAATGAGCTGCTCGTAGGCCGCTCACCGAGAATGATCCAAGCGAGTAGCAGCGACCACACCGGCATCATGTAAAACAGCAACACCACCCGCACCACATCGCCGACCGTGACAGCCCAGTTGAAGCCAACGTTCGTGAGCCCGGCGCCGAGCGCTAGGAGCCAAAGCGCGGGCACGGTCCGCATGCCGCGCCAAGCCGAGGGGCGAGCCATAAAGATCGCGACCACTGCCATGCCGTAGATCACGGTGTTGGACCACAGCGGGTGCAGGCCAAACTTTTGCAGCTCCCGAAAGGGCCACCAAGACAGCCCCCAAGCCAAGGCATTGAACAACAGGCCAAGTGCGGCCAAAGTAGATACCGAAACCTTCATCAACCGTGCAGGTTATCGTTGCGCGCAATCGCCAACAAACGATCCAACTCAGCACGATGGTGAATTTCATTGGAAGCATGCCAGCGCTTGATCAACCACATCACACCGGCCACGATCACGCCAAACAGCGTGATCGCCAAGTAGGCGGACAAATGCTCTGGCTCCATCTGATCTAGACCGAGTGTCTCGGCCATCAGGAAATCAGACCAATCGACTGTAGCCACAAGCGTGTAAAAAGCCCCGAGGAAAAGAATGCAGGCCTGCTCATTGAAATTCTGTACCGCGATGGATCGGCCAGCGCCCATCAGATTGTGGCCGCGATGCTGCAGCAGCGCATTCATCGGCACCACCAAAAAGCCGCCGATGGCGCCCAGCAAGACCAAAAACGGCGCAGCGACCCAAACGTTGTCAATAAAGTTGAGCAAGATTACCAACAAGCCCATCGCGATGCCCAGCGGCATTAACTTGGGCGCATGCTCAAGCTTCATGCGCAAGGATGCGATGACAGCGCCAACAGCCGTGCCAATGGCCACGACGCCCACCAGCGACGAAGCCTCGGTTGTGCTGTATCCCAGGGCTGCTGCGCTCCAAGCCAAGACGATGTAGCGCAAGTTGCCGCTCACGCCCCAAAACAGCGTGGTTGTTGAAAGCGAAATTTGGCCCAGCTTGTCTTTCCACAACGTGGTGTTGCACTGCCAAAAATCGGGAATCAGGCTAAGCAGGTTTTTTGGCATGGGCCGCATCTGAACACCGGTGTCCGGTATCCGCGTGTTAAACCAAGCCGCAAGCGCATACACAAAGATGAGCAGCGCGATGGCTGCCTCGGGAGCGGTATCAATACCGGTATTAATCATCGGCAGATCGATGGTCAGCAGCTTTGCCGAGATCGCATGACCCACCAACTGGCCACCGAGCAACACGCCCAAAATGATCGAGCCAATTGTGAGGCCCTCGATCCAGCCATTCGCCTTGACGAGCTGAGAGGAGGGCAGCAGCTCGGTCAAGATACCGTATTTGGCCGGCGAATAGGCTGCAGCGCCCAAGCCCACCACCGCATAGGCCAAGAGCGGATGCGAGCCAAACAGCATCATCAAACAACCCACCACTTTGATGGCATTGCTGATAAACATCACCTTGCCCTTAGGCATGGCGTCTGCGAACGCGCCGACAAACGGCGCAAGGATCACATAAAAAAGCGCAAACATCGGCACCAAGGCTGCGCGCTGCCATTCCGGTTCGCCACTGGTGCGCAATAACTCTACGGCGGCCACAAACAAGGCATTGTCTGCCAGCGAGCTAAAGAACTGCGCCGACATGATGGTGTAAAAACCGCGCTTCAAGTATTCATCACTTTTGTATACAACGACCTCGGTTTATAGCACGCGCCGCTCTCGTTTCTTTACCGTGGCTCAGACTAAACTCTAGGAACACCCCGCTTGACAAGTCCCTGATCGCCATGCCTCGACCGATACTCGCCACCATTCACACGACCGCTTTGCGCCACAACCTCGCACGCTGCCGCGACGCAGCGCCCGACGCCAAGGTATGGGCGGTTGTCAAGGCGAATGCCTATGGCCATGGGATTGAGCGGGTGTTTGAGGGTCTGCGCGGTGCCGATGGATTTGCGTTGCTCGATTTTGACGAGGCGCAGCGCATCCGTGCATTAGGTTGGCGTGGACCCATCCTGCTGCTGGAAGGCTGTTTTGAGCCCCGTGATCTGGAGTTGTGCTCGCGGCTGGGTCTGTGGCACACCGTGCATTGCGAAGCGCAAATTGATTGGCTGGCTGCGCACAAGACGCATGAGCCGCATCGGGTGTTTCTCAAGATGAACTCGGGGATGAATCGCTTGGGCTTTAAGCCCCACAGCTATCGCAGCGCCTGGACTCGCTTGAACGCTTTATCTCAAGTTGACGAAATCTCGCTGATGACCCATTTCTCCGATGCCGACACAAAGCGCTTTGGTCAAGACGGTATCGCGCATCAACTCGCCGTTTTCAACGAGACTTGTCTGGATCTACCTGGCGAGCGAACCCTCAGCAACAGCGCTGCCGGCTTGCGCTATTCGGCTTCAGACCTGCGTACCGACTGGCTTCGCCCGGGTATCGCGCAATACGGCTCGAGCACCGATTACCCCGAGCACGACATCGGGCATTGGGATCTGCAGCCGGCAATGACCCTGTCTTCCAAGATCATCGCTTGCCAAGATTTAGCGCCCGGAGATAGCGTGGGCTACGGCTCCAGCTTTGTGGCGAACTGCGCCATGCGCATTGGCATCGTGGCCTGCGGTTATGCGGATGGCTACCCCCGCATCGCGCGAACCGGCACACCCGTCTTGGTCAATGGTCAACGCACAACAACGATCGGTCGCGTCAGCATGGACATGATCACTGTCGACCTTTCTCACCTGCCACAAGCAGGCTCAGGCAGCGACGTCACGCTTTGGGGGCGAGCCAGCACAGCCCACGGGGGCGCCATTCTCTCTATTGACGAAGTCGCAGCATGTGCGCAAACCGTCGGCTACGAGCTGATGTGCGCCCTGGCGCCGCGCGTACCCGTCACCGTCGATTGAATTTGTCCACGGTACGAACCCAAAAAACGAAAAAGGTGTGCCCTCCAAGGAGGGCACACCCATTTGAGTAGCACTGAGTTAGCGAATAATCAGCTTCTTCACCACTGGAGTCTTGCTTACGCTGTCGGAGGTGAGCCGCACACGAACCTTGATAAAACGCCCCTTCACGCCAGTCAGCACAGCATCGCTTGTTGCCGTGGTGTACTCCAATGCGCCGAACTGCACCTGAGCCGCAGCGCGGTTTGCAGCATCCACCACCTTGTATTGAACCTCAACGGTGGTCCCACTGGGCAGCGCGCCTTGGTAAGCCCAAACGATCGCGCTCCAATCGAAACCGGCCTTACCGCCATCAAATGTGGCTTCCCATGTGCCCTGGCGATTGGTGATGGTGCGCACGACGCGGCCAGTCATGTCGCTGTAGTTGTAAGGGTTAATCCCTACCGCAAAGGTGTCGACGACTGCTGTCGCCGTACCGGCAGGCAAGGTGATCCTAGACACGTTATTGGAGTTAGCGTTGGTCGCCCAAACCTTGCCCAGGCCGTCCACCGCTACACCTGTCGGCCCGCTGCCGACCGGGTAGTTAGCGATAAATGTGACCGCGGTGACCGATCCGCCAACGACCGTGGGGCGATAATGCCCAACAGTGCTGCCACTCAAGGAACCAGCAATGAATACGTCTCCACGGTCATCGGTTGCAATACCTTGCGCGCCGGGGGGGTTGCCCGATTGCGTGAACACGCGCAACGTGCCAACCGGGTCTGCTGGATCAAACACCGAGAATCTGGTGCCATACTCGGTCGTCCAGACGCGGCCTGCGTTATCCAGCGCGATGCCATAGCCACTATGGCCGATGTCGATCAGGGTTGAAGTGCTGAGGTTTGCACTGGTTTTTTGCACTTTTCCTGAGCCTGAGCTCATGCTCCACAAATTGCCCTGTTTGTCGACCACGCCGCCGTAGTGGGATTGCAACGAGGTCGTCGCCGTGAGGATGGCTCCTGTGCTGCCGTTGATTTTAAACAGCGAGTTTTGGCCGTACCCACCGATAAACACGTTGTTCTGTGGATCAATGGCCACGGTTCGAATATCGCCAGGCGTTGCCACACCAGGTGCGCTCAAGGCCACATACCTCAAGATACATTCATCTTGGGCGGTAACGACGGAAGTGCCCGTCCATCCCTTGATATCGCTGCGCCCAGTGGAGGTGTCGATCACACCGTTGCCATTTTTATCGACGCACTGACCATACTCCTTCAGCCCCACCTTCACCACTGTATTGCTGTTGCGGTTCCCGACCCAGACATTGCCGTCTTGATCCACCGTCGTGCGAGACGGGTTGCCACTTGGCCCGCCATCCGGCCGTGTGCGATACACACCGAGCTCAACGCCCGTACGTACATCAATCTTGGAAATGGTGCTCTCGCCTGAGTTGGCCACCCAGATATAGGGGAAGGTGCTCTCTACCGCCGCAGGGGCCTCCGTCACCGGCAATTTCAGCGTCCCATCGCTGGTGTCTACGCCTACTTTTAATACCTCGAGCTCCGCCTCGATCGCCGCACTTGCGAACGAAGTACCCCCCTCGCCCAAGACCGCGACACCCTCGGACGTTGTCAATGACCCTCCATCGCCCCAACACCCAGCGACAAGGACAGATGTTGCCGCCAACTTCATCCATGCTGTTCGGTTCATGATTTTCTCCTTGAAAAAAACCGCGCGCGCTACAGCACAAACGATCACTTCATTTGGGAATCTTAGAAGTTGTTTGTGGTGAGCGCAAATTGTAGGTTACACCCGCTAAGCTGTAATTGCAACCCCTCGTTTAAGGGATGCCAAACAAGCATTGACCCAAATCAAGCGCGGGCTAACAATGGCATAAATCCATCGGGTCGTGTGATAACAATCCTATCGCTGGCGGTTGCACCGTGATATTCGGCGCGCGTCCAGCGCTCGATAAGCGCGAGCGCAACGGCAAAGGGGCGCCATACGGCCTGAACGAAGGAGGAACCTACAGATTGGGGGCCAGCAGGCGCTGCAATTGCTGCTCCGTCTCACCCCGTCTCGCAGCCAAGTCTTTCAACTGATCAGCGCCAATCTTGCCGACGCTGAAGTATTGGCTCTCAGGATGGCTCAGCATGAAGCCGCTGACACTAGCGGCTGGCGTCATGGCCAAGCTTTCAGTTAAACCCATGCCGATGTCTTCGCACTGCAACACGCGAAACATGTCGCGCTTGGGGCTGTGATCAGGGCAAGCAGGGTAGCCAGGCGCGGGGCGGATGCCCTGATACTTTTCAGCAATCATGTCTTCGTTGCTGAGCGCCTCATTCGCGGCATAGCCCCAAAGATCCGTACGAACGCGGTGATGCAGCGCTTCCGCAAAGGCTTCTGCCAAGCGGTCTGCCAAAGCTTTGAGCATGATGCCGCTGTAATCGTCGAGGTCGTCAATGAAGAATTTTTCCTTCTTCTCGACACCGATGCCCGCTGTGACCGCGAAGATGCCGATGTAATCACGCCCGCGCGGCGCAATGAAGTCAGCCAAGCAACGGCTGGGGCGCATCACGCCGTCCATCATTTGCTTTTCTGTCTGCTGGCGTAATCCATGCCAGGTCATAAGTTTGCTGCTGCGCGATTCATCGGCGTAAATTTCAATATCGTCACCAACGCTGTTAGCGGGATACAAGCCCATCACGCCATTGGCACTGAGCCAACGCCCCTCAATCAAGCGCTGCAGCATGCGCTTGCCATCGGCAAACACACGCACAGCCTCGGTGCCCACCACCTCATCTTTCAAGATTTGCGGGAAGGGCCCAGCCAAATCCCAGGTCTGAAAAAACGGGCCCCAGTCAATGTACTTGGCTAGCTCCGTCAAATCGAAATTCTTAAACACGCGCCGACCAATGAACTTCGGCACAGGCGGTGTGTAGGCCGCCCAGTCGATCGGCGTTTTATTCGCGCGAGCTTTAGCCAGTGGCCACATCGGCGTTTGCTTTTTATTGGCATGCTGCAAACGCACTCTGTCGTAATCGGCATTGAGCTCGTTGATGTATTTCGTGGCTTGATCGGAGAGCAAGCTTTGCGCCACACCCACGCTGCGCGAGGCATCGGGCACATAGACCACCGGCCCTTCGTAATGCGGCGCAATCTTCACCGCCGAGTGGACTCTAGAGGTCGTCGCACCGCCAATCAGTAAAGGAATCTTCTTGATACGGAAGTGATCATCTTTCTGCATCTCGGCGGCCACATACTGCATTTCTTCCAGAGAAGGCGTGATCAGCCCCGAGAGCCCCACGATGTCTGCGCCTTCTACTTTCGCCCGCGCCAAAATCTCATGACAAGGCACCATCACGCCCATGTTCACCACATCAAAATTATTGCATTGCAAAACCACGGTGACGATATTCTTGCCGATGTCATGCACATCACCCTTCACCGTGGCAATGATGATCTTGCCTTTGGTGCGCACATCTTGGCCAGCCGCCTCCATCAGCAGCTTCTCCGCCTCAATGTAAGGCAGCAAATGCGCAACGGCTTGCTTCATCACGCGCGCGCTTTTCACCACTTGCGGAAGAAACATCTTGCCTTGGCCAAACAGATCGCCCACGATGTTCATGCCATCCATGAGCGGCCCTTCAATCACATGCAGGGGCCGCCCGCCTGTAGCCTTGATGGCTTGGTAGCTTTCTTCCGTGTCTGCCACGATGAAGTCAGTGATGCCATGAATCAGCGCATGCGCCAAGCGCCCGCTCACATCTTTTTCGCGCCACACCAAACGGGTGGATTCGTCCTTCGCCGCGCCCTTCAAGCCCTCGGCGGCAGCCACCAGCTTTTCTCCCGCCTCTGGGTCACGGTTGAGCACGACGTCTTCCACCAGCGAACGCATCTTTGGCTCAATCTGTTCATACACCCCCAACTGCCCAGCATTCACAATGCCCATGTCCATACCAGCTTGAATCGCGTGATAGAGAAACACGGTATGAATCGCTTCGCGCACATGGTCGTTGCCGCGAAACGAAAAGCTCACATTCGATACGCCGCCCGACACCTTCGCGCCCGGCAAATTGGCCTTGATCCACCGTGTGGCTTCGATGAAATCCACCGCGTAGTTGTTGTGCTCTTCAATGCCCGTGGCAATCGCAAAAATGTTGGGATCGAAAATAATGTCTTCCGGCGGAAAGCCCACCTCATCGACCAGCACCCGATACGCCTTCTCGCAAATCTCGATCTTGCGCGCATAGGTATCCGCTTGGCCTTTTTCGTCAAATGCCATGACGACCGCCGCCGCGCCATAGCGGCGCAGCAAATTCGCTTGTATCTTGAAAGCCTCCAGACCTTCTTTCATCGAGATCGAGTTCACGATGCCCTTGCCCTGGATACAGCGCAGCCCCGCCTCAATCACGCTCCATTTGGACGAGTCAATCATGATCGGCACACGGGCGATGTCCGGCTCACTGGCAATCAGTTTTAAAAACTTCACCATGGCCGCTTCGCTGTCCAGCATCGCCTCGTCCATATTGATGTCGATGATCTGCGCGCCGTTCTCCACCTGCTGACGAGCCACGGCCAGCGCCTGCTCATATTCGCCATTCAAAATCATGCGGGCAAAGGCTTTGGAGCCCGTCACATTGGTGCGCTCGCCGACGTTGACAAATAGCGTGCCTTGGCCGATCTTCACCGGCTCTAGGCCGGACAACAGCATGTCAGGGACGGGGGTTTTAAGGGTATCGGACACGGGGCTCACCTGAATCAATATTCAATCGGCGAGCGTCGTTGTCAACTTTGTTGGCCTCCAAGCCTGGTGAAATGCCCTGTCTAACAACAAGTTTTCACTGCAACGCTCCTTGGAGGAGTATGATTTTACCCTGATGCTTGAAAAAATCCGCGCTCTCGTCTTCTCTTCCAAATCAGCCCCCTTTGTCTCTGCAAGCGCGGAGGATCGGATGCGCAAACTGGCGGGTTCCGAAAGCGCTGACTTGGCCTCCGAGTTGCTCATTGCCCCTCAGGCCATGATGCAATTGTCTCTCGATGAGGCTCGGGTCGTGGTGAGCTACATGGAGCCTCGCCTGTTTCCCGAGGGCACCGTTTTCATCCAAGAGGGCGACCGAAACAACACCGATTACATGATCCTCGTGCTCGATGGCGAAGTGACGGTTGAAAGCATCGTGGTCAGCCGCACGCGGCCTGTGACCGTCACCGTGCTGGGAGCCGGCAGCGTGTTGGGTGAAATGGGCATTGTGGATGGTGAGCCGCGCTCGGCCACCTGCACGGCCACCACCGAGGTTCGGTGCACGATTTTCACCCGCACTGCACTTGAGCAGCTCCTCAACGAACAGCCTGCTATCGGCGCCAAATTTATGATGGCCATTAGCCTGCGTATCGCCCAGCGTATGCGCGATACCTCCGAAAAGCTCAAACTCTACGCCCAACTCACCCAAGCCATGCAGCAAGAGATTGATCGCCTCATGCCTACTTGATTTGCTATATATTTGATAGCGTTCTGCGCAGCATTGGCAGGTTGCCACGGCCACTTTTCCCCAAAACCTTGGCTTTCACAGGAAGCCAGCATACGCTCTAAAATAGAGGCATGAGTACAACCGACGTCGTGCGCGAAGCGCAGTCTGCTGAGAATTACAACGCCTCTGCCAAGCAAAAGGCTGCGGCCAAGCTGTCTCGCATCCCCATCAAAGTAGAGCGGGGCGAGCTGCTCAAGAAGCCCGATTGGATCCGCGTCAAAGCCGGCTCGCCTTCCACGCGCTTCTACGAAATCAAGCAAATCCTGCGTGAGCACAAGCTGCACACCGTATGCGAAGAAGCCTCCTGCCCCAACATTGGCGAGTGCTTTGGCAAAGGAACGGCCACTTTCATGATCATGGGTGACAAATGCACCCGCCGTTGCCCGTTTTGCGATGTCGGCCACGGCCGGCCCGATCCGCTCGATCAAGATGAGCCCCTCAACCTGGCCAAAACCATTGCCGCGCTCAAACTGAAATACGTGGTGATCACCAGCGTCGATCGTGATGATTTGCGTGACGGCGGTGCGGGGCATTTCGTCGAATGCATCCGCAAGATCCGCGAGCTTTCGCCACAAACCACGATTGAAGTACTCGTGCCCGATTTCCGGGGCCGCGACGACCGAGCTTTAGAGATTCTCAAGGCCGCGCCGCCCGATGTCATGAATCACAATCTTGAGACGACCGAGCGCCTTTACAAACAAGCCCGCCCCGGTAGTGACTACGCTTTTTCGCTCAACCTGCTCAAGAAGTTCAAAGCGCTGCATCCCAACGTGCCCACCAAGAGCGGCGTGATGGTCGGCTTGGGTGAAACCGACGAAGAAATCCTGCAGATCATGCGCGATATGCGTGCGCACAACATCGACATGCTCACCATTGGCCAATACCTCGCGCCGAGCAGCAGCCATCTGCCGGTCAAACGCTACGTGCATCCCGATACCTTCAAAATGTTTGAGGCCGAGGCCTACAAAATGGGCTTCACCCATGCCGCCGTCGGCGCGATGGTGCGCTCGAGCTACCATGCAGATGTCCAGGCGCATGGTGTACTCGAAGGCATGAAAACCGCTTTGGCTTAAGCGATCCGCCGCGCTGATGAAAAAATTCTGGTGGCTTGCGGCCGCCACCACACTGGTGGTGACTTCGTTCTCGATGTTTGGCCCGGTGCTGGCCGTGCTCTTGCAGCAGCGCGGTATGGGCACAGCGGCAGTGGGCGCGTTTGCGATGATTCCTTTTGCTTGCATCGCGCTGCTCATTCCGGTGATGCCGCGCATCTTTGCGCGCTTTGGCATTGGGCGGGTGTATTTGGCGGGCATGGCGCTCGAATCGGTTTGCACCATTGGCTATATCGCGTTTATGGATTCACCCCATGCGTTTGCCTGGTGGTGCGCCAGCGCTGTGGCCGGCGGCATTGGCGCGGCCGCGGTGTGGAATGCCACGGAAGCCCTGCTTGCCGAGCATGCACTAAGCGACCAGCGCGGGCGGGTCATGGGCTTGTATCAAACGGCTTTGGGTGCCGCACTGGCCGCTGGCCCGTTTGTGCCTGCGCTGCTCGGTTGGGAACCCAAAACCACCCTCGCGGCGGCTGTCGTCGTGCAGTTTGCTGCGCTGGCGATCGCGCTGCGACTCAAGCTCACCCAAGCCGAGCACATCCATGCGCCGCAAGAGGGCCAACGGCAGATTGGCAGCACTTGGCAGGCCATGCACTTCGTGCCGGCGCTGGTGCTGATTGCATTTGCGGGAGGTGTGTTTGAGGCGGGCTTATCCAGCATCAGTGCGGCCAATGGCTCGGCCCTGGGGCTCTCGCTCGCGCAAGCCTCGAGCATCGTTGGCGCTTTAGGCGTGGGCAGCTTTGTATTTCAGTATCCCGCCGGCATGGCGGCTGATCGGTTTGCACCGCAGCGTGTGTTTGGTGTGGCTGGCGCGCTGTTATTGGTGGCAAGCTTGGCCTTTGCGGCCTCGGCTCAATTCACTTGGCTCCTCTATGCCACCGCCGTCGTCTGGGGCGGCGTTGGCGGTGCGCTCTACACGCTCACGATGATTCGCGTGGCCCATCATTTCGACAGCCGCATGGGCGCTCAAGCCGTCGCCTCCGGCACAGCCGCCATGATCACCGGCTACACCTTGGGCGGCGCGCTCGGCCCGCTGATCAGCGGCTCTGCGCTGCAATGGTTTGGCGCTTGGGGGCTCTCTAGCTGGCTGGCCTTTTTGTCTGTGGCCGTCGTCTGGGCCAGCTTCAAGAGCAAAAATGAAAGCAACATCGTTGCTTAGCCTTCACGAAACATAACAGCACAGCTATCTTTTTTGTTGCGATTCAGACTCAGAGACCCGGTATGCAAAAGCGTATGCCGCTTCTGGCACACTTGCCGCCATGCCAAATTCTCACGTCTCCATTCTGATCTTCGCCGGCTCCAGCCGGGTCAACTCCTTCAACCGCAAACTCGCCAAAGAGGCGGCCCGCCTCGTGCGCGAAGCCAATGCACGACCCACCTATTTTGATCTGTCAGACCTGAGCATCCCACTCTACAACGCCGACCTCGAATCGCGTGGCACACCCGGCGATGTGATCCGGTTAAAGGAAATGATGCACAGCCACACCGGCTGGATCATCGCCAGCCCCGAATACAACGGCAGCTACACCGCCCTGCTGAAAAACACCATCGACTGGGCCAGCAGCCCCGCCAAATCCGGCCCTGAATGCACGCCCGAGCAGGCCGAGGCTTGGAAAAACGGCATGACGCCTTTCGCAGGCAAAGTGGTGGGCATGCTCTCCGCTTCGCCCGGCGCATTGGGCGGCCTGCGCAGCTTGGACCATCTCGCGCCCCTGCTGCGCAATCTGCAATGCTGGCTCACGCCGCAGCAATTTGCCTTAGGCCGGGCGGGCGATGCGTTTGACGCGCAAGGGCTCATCAAAGATGAAGCAAGCCTGGCGAAGGTGAAGGCCGTGGTCGATCAAGTGATTTTTGGCGCTCGCCAACTCGCCTCCTTAAGCTAGGCTTTAGGCCTTATCGGTCTTGACCGAGCAGGTATTCCACCCAAATAGTGAGTAGGGCGGGCACCAGCCCACGAGGCCTGTGGCCAACGGCACCACGCCCAGCCAGCCCCAAACACCCACCGTACCGGTTGCGGCAAGCGCAATTAACACCACGCCGGCTGTAATACGCGCAGCGCGATCAATGCCACCAACGTTCTTTTTCATGATGCTTCCTTTGCTTCGGTTATTGAACGAATCTCTATTGAAGCACGTCTGAACTGGCAAGTCTATGATCTAGATCACGTCGAACGCATTTGTCCAGTGCAGCGCCCGTCGCGCCTCCGTAAAACTACGCAGCCTTCACCGCGTTCATACGGATAGAGCACCTAGGCTCTATTCGCATACATTGGTCGCATGGATCCAGCCTTTCGACCCACCGATATCTCACGCCGCCAATACCTGCGCCTTGGCGCCGCCGGTGCGATCGCTGCCTGCGCAAGCACGCAGGCGCAGCAACCCGTTCGGCGATTGCGCATGCTTCTCAATACCGCTTACTCCAGCCCGCAGGCTTGGCTTTGGCTGGCTCAGTCCAAAGGCCATCTGGCCGCCGAAGGTATTGAGCTGGAACTGACGCCTGGCGGAGGCGCCTACACCGCAGCGCCGCGCATGGTCTCCGGTGAATACGACTTGGCCTACGGCGATGTCAACGCTTTGATCGAGCTCAGCGCCCGGCGTCCCGAGCTTGCGCCGCGCGGCATTTACATGATGTTCAATGCATCGCCGTCATGCGTCTTGGTCGCTGCTGACGGCCCGATTCAGCACCCGCGGCAACTGCTGGGGCAGCGCGTGATCGGGCATGACTCCGACGTCGCTTTGCGTACTTTCGGCGCTTTGTGTCGCCATCAAGGCATCGACGCGTCTGGTGTGCAGATCAGCAGCGCTGGGTCGGGTATGGCGGGTATGGCAGAGGACGTGCTCGCGGGCCGTGCTGCGGGTGCCTTTGGCTACGTCAGCACCTTCACAGGCGCCATCACCTCTGCAGATCCAAGTTTGCTGCGCCGCGTGCGATTTCTGCGGTTCGCTGAATTTGTGCCTGATTTATACGGCAGCGTTGTGATGGCCTCGCCTCGCTTGCTGCGCGAGGAACCCACACGGGTCAGCGCCCTGCTGCGAGCGATCAACCGCGGCGTGCTGGATATGCTGCGTGATCCCGAGGCGGGTCTAGAGGCAACGCTTCAAGCAGCACCCGGCTCACACCGCGCTGCCGAGCGTGCTCGCCTCAAAGCCACACTCGATTTGGAAATGAGCGCGGCGCTGCCTCTGGGCTCTGCGCAAACACAGCTTGGCGATGTCGATCCGGCACGCCTCGCTCGCAGCATCGCCCTGATGGTGCAAGGCAGCAAACTACCCCGGACACCAACGCTATCGGAGGTTTTCACGCCGGCCCATCTTCCGCCAGCCGCGGCGCGTGCGCGGGCTGATGCACCGCGCAAGTCATTTCGCCTGCTGCTCAACACGGGGCTATCGGGTCCCGTCGCATTCTTCCTGCTCGCGCAAGATCGCCACTACCTGCGCGATGCGGGCCTGGACCTGCAGCTGTCTGGCGGCCCAGGCGCAGCGGCCATGGTGACCATGGTGCGCGACGGCGCGTTTGATATCGGCTACGGCGACATCAGTGCATTGATCGAGCGCATTGCTCGCAGTGCACCCAACAACGGGCCGGTTGCCATCTTCACCACCTTCAATGTCGTCCCCTTCACTATCGCAGTCGACGCGCGCAGCCCCATTCGCCAACCCCGCGACCTGCTGGGCAAACGCATCGTCGGGCATGCCAGTGACGCGGCGCTGCTTACTTTTGACATGTATGCTCAAGCCGCCGGCCTCGATGCCAGCCGCGTTAAGGTTGATGGCTCGATGGGCGGCATGGGGCAGGCGGTCAGTGACATGCTGAGCGGCCGTGGCGCGGATGGCGTGTTTGGCTTTGTCAACACGCTGATTGCCTCTGCTGCACCCTATGGCGTTGACTCAGCGGCGCTGCGCTTTCTCAATTGGTCAGACGTCTTGCCAGAGATGTATGGCAACACCTTGTTCGTCACGCGCGAAACCTACCAGCGCGACCGACAGGCTTTGCCCGGCTTGGTGCGCGCCATCAACCAAGGCTTGGCAGACACCGTGCGCAGCCCGCAAGCCGCCATCGATGCGCTGCTGCGCCACGCCCCAGGCAGCGACGCCGCCATCAACTTGCGCCGATTGCAAGGCACGCTCGATATTGAAATGGCTCATCCAGAAGGCCGCCGCATAGGCATCGGCGATATGGACGACCAGCGGCTCCAGGCTTTGATCGAGCGCATCGTACGCGTCAAGCGCCTGCCTCGCGTGCCCAGCGTCAACGAGGTGTTTGATCGCAGCTTCTTGCCGCCCCTGGAGGCGCGCGTTCGCACGCTCGCGCGATGAAGCAGATCAAGCGTGCCAGAATGCTCGCTTAAGCATCCTCGCCACCACCCGCCATGCCTGCGCCATTCCCTCGCCTCGCCATTTGGGTGCTCGCCTGGGCTTTGCTAGGCGCCCTCGGTGCCGTGCTTTTGGCACGCGATCATTTGGGCCAACTGCGCAACGCGTTTGACACCGATGCGCGCATCGTGCACCGCTTGCTCAGCCAGCGCGTCGTGCAGCACGATGCGCTGTTGTCGTCCATGGCCTTGCTCCAGCCGCCCGCGGGTGGCGAGCAGCGCCTGTCCTCGGTGTATC